>JBMYOR010000182.1:0-5905 GCA_049599535.1 Bacteroidia bacterium
CATAAGTTCGGTTGAGTCATGTCTTGGTAAATCAGGAATATCTTTCAGAGTATTGCATAATCCTCTTAACCATCTAATCTTTGAACGATTTATAATCATTTAGATACTCAAAATGTCTTGATAGTTCCATTGCAATTTTCTCAGTTGCTGGATAAGAAAATTCATCCGCATTAACTCCAATAAGTGAATTACCAGATTTTTGAGTAAAGAATATTGAATTTACGCAACCGTTTTTAACTCCTATATAAACCCGATTATCACTTGAATATCTATAGTCTTTTTCGTTGCCTTTGTCTTGATATTTTACAATTCCATTTCTTATTAGATCATCTATGTTGTCTCCTAACTTGATATCGTCCAAATCAAATTCAGAATTCCACTTAAAATATCGAAAATGAACCTGCAACTTTCTTAACTTTATTCCTTCTCCAACTCTTCCCAAAACTCGGCTGCTCTGCGCAAGTGAGGGATCACAATTGTTCCACCAATTAAAGAGGCAATGCTCAGCCCTTCGTAAAGCTGCTCGGTGGTAAAGCCTTCTTCGTGGCAACGCTTTAAGTGATAGCGCACACAATCATCACAACGAAGCACCAAACTTGTGGTTAAGCCAATAATCTCTTTGGTTTTTACATCAAGAGCACCTGCTTCAAAAGCATTGGTATCAAGATTAAAAATACGGTTGAGCACCTTGTTTTTTTTGCCTAAAATCACATCGTTCATCTCTGAACGGTACTTATCAAAATCTTCTATTTTACTCATTTAATCGATCAAAAGTTTAGGTAAGATATTGCTGGCCAAAGGGCAGTTAATTATTAAAACCAGCGATCAAAAGGAATACCTGACAAGGCTGTAACTAAGGCCGAAATTGTAATAATGAGGGCTCTGCGGTTTTTATTTTTTCTTTCACGCTTATTTACACTGTGCATAATTGTAACCAAAATCAAAAATATAATCATGGTTAATGGATGCTCTAAGGCCGCCCATCTAAAGGTATCAACCCCCATATTTTGGCTCATATTGCTAAAAAAACCTTGGTAATCTTTCACAAAATATAGCCCTAGGCCTATTAAGAACTGTAAATGTGAAAAAGCCATTAAAAACATAGTGAACTTGCTATCGCCTTTACTCCACTCTTTTTTGCCCAATACATTTAAAATTGATTTTACCAGCACTAAAATCAATGCCAAAAAAACCAAATATCTAAGTCCTGAATGAGCGTGTAATAAACCAGTTTCCATTATTTGTTCTTATTTAGTGGCAAATATAGATTTACCTTTTTTTGAAGCAACAAACAATTAATCCTAAGGTTTATCATTAATACTTTCAACAAAATCGTTAAGCTCATTTATTAAAACATCTGCTCTTAATATTCTTACATGCCCAAAAGTTTGAGTTACAAAAAACTTGGCCCAAGGCAAATTCTCTTTTAGTATTTCAGCATTTCTAAGGCTTACTTCTCTATCGTCTTCATCATTCACTACTAAAAATGGTGCTTGTTTCAATCCTTTGCTCAGTTCTTTACCACTTACCTCATCAAAATCTCGGTTATATTCACTTTTTACATGGTCTCTAATCCATTTTTCTACCCTGTGTTTTTTACCGTTAATTCGGTAAGCATAATTTTCAAAAATCTCATCGGGCAATGTTGGTGAATTTATAATTACTTGCGGAATACGGGTCTCGTTCCATTTTTGATAAAACATGCAAGCTATACCACCTAGTGAGTGTCCAAAAAGAGCAACCGGGCTCCCGTAATCTGCTATTATAGCTTTAATACATTCAGCAAATTCTACAATATTGGTTTGGTTGCCTTTACTGTTGCCATGGCCTGGCGCATCAAAAGCCACTATTCTAAATCCTTTGGCGGTAAAATGTTCAATAAGTGCATGAAACTGCATGGCCCTGCCGCTCCAACCGTGAACCATCAATAGGTAATTTTTTCCATTACCCCACTCATAAACCGCTATATCATGCCCATTAATCTTGGCTAAATTAGTCTTAGCAATTTTTGCGACACCTTTTTCGCGATCGGGCAATTGAAATTTAAACGGTTTTAAAAAAAATCCTACTCCAATTTTTTTAGCTAAACTAGGTATTAGGGCGTCTATTACGGGATACATTGCTCTAAGCACTTTTAAGGGGCCGGGCAATGGTAGTTGGGCGGTATTTGGTTTTTGAGCCATATTGCAAAGATGGCACACTTTACATTTTACTATTTGCAAATATGAAAAATTCGAAAATTCGTTGCGAATGATGCCTTGCCCACCCGCTTCACCCAAAATATCATTATATCCAATGGCGAGTTAACGTTTACGATCATAAAAGGCTATTTGATTTTTTGATACTTAAAAGGACTCAGACTGGCCTTGATTGGACTACCAATCAAAACCACGCTATGGTTAACGCAAAGCATTTGCTGGTTTTAATGAAATAAAAATTGAAAAGCTCAAAAACAATAAAAGCGGATCCATTGCTGAATCCGCTTTAACACCAAAAAACCTATATACACAAATTATCTAATACGTTGTAATTAAGCAGTACGCATCAAAAGCGAAAAGCCATACGCCTAAATTTCAAATTCGTAATTGTTTTCAACTACAAACTCATTTTTAGAACCAAACAATTTTTCTGCTGTATGTATCATCAACTTTGTAAATCTCAATTTTCGAAATCTTCTTTTGATTCAACCAAGTGCCTAAAAAATAATATTTAGAGCACTTTGCTCAAGTTTTAAAAGCAACAATCACTACTCAAGCAAGCACTAAAACAACAAACAACAAATTATTTCTCATTCTAAATTCTCTTAAAATCAAACTAGCTGAATGTAAAAAACGCTTAATTCGAAGCGTAATCTATGAAATCATTTTATATAATTCATTTTTTAGTTGCCACTTTATTTTTAGGCGCCTGTCATAACCAACTGACTCCCAACAAAAAAGGCAACAAATACGGCTACACCAACCGCAGTAACACTTGGGTAATTAAAAAGCAATATGTCCAAGCTAACCCCTTTAGTCAGGGTTTGGCACGGGTTGGGTTTTATACCCAGAGAATTGATTCGTTTTGGATTGAGCCCGTTTTTGAAGATCAAGGCCACTGGAATGTTGATACCCTGCTACTTGTGCGCTACTCTTTTATCAATTCAAAAAACGAGATGTTTCCGCTCAAACTTAAAGATGCAAAAAATTACAACCAGGGTTTGGCTGCAGCCAAGTTAAATACCAAGTGGGGCTATTTAAATAAAAAAGGAGAATGGCAAATTGATCCAATTTATGCCAAAGCTGCCACTTTTGAAAAAGGCAAAGCCAAGGTGATTAAAGAAAGTGAAGATGGTAAAACATGGTATAATTTACAAATCAATAAGAAAGGTAAAGTTTTAAAAGATGATGCAATAGGCATTAGAAAACCCGACTGGTTTGATTCAATACCCGATTGGCACACTTTAATGGCCTCAGCCCACATTTATGTTAGGCTTACTGATTATCAATCGGCCTATGATTATTATGGTGCCGCTGCAAGACGTATTAATCAAATTGAATCAGAAGATACAATGGCCTTTGTTAAGCTTTGCCAAAACATGGCTCATTTGGCTGCAATGAGAATTGAAGATGCCACTTTTGAAAAATATGATGCCCTTGCCAGTAAAATAATGGAAGAAGTTTTGGCATCAGAGCACACCGAAAGGCGCCGTATGATAATTTTAAAGCACATTGAATACCTATTTAATGTTTCGGAAATAAGAGAAGTAAACCTGCAAAAACAACAAGAAATTGATACCCTTAAAAGAATTTTGGATATAGTTAAGCGTTCAGAGACTGAAGATATTGACCTATTCTGGGATATTGAAGAAAGGCTTGAAAATCTTGAATCAGATTAGCTAAATAAGATTTGGGTTCTGTTTTAAAAACTGAGCAGTTTCATTTATTGAATCGGCCAGTGGAGTAAACGAAAGTTTCAGATCAGATACCGCCTTTTTATTAATAAAATGTGTTTTTCTATTGGCGCTTTGTGCCATTTCAGTTGTAATAAAAGCTTTGGTGCCTGTTACAGTTGACCATAGCTCAGAAACTTTGGCTACCACTTGGCTCAAGTTTTTTCCGGCTTTTATTTTTGGTGGTTTTTTATTCAAACTTTTGGCAATGGCTTCTAAAAATGCTTTATAACTCCAATTTTCGCTTACTAGCACATAGCGTTGGCCAATAGTACCATCATTTTGCAAGGTAGCTAAAACTGCTTTTGCTACATCTTCAACCCCTACAAACCCAGTAAGTCCGCTTGAATAAAAAGGTAGTCCGTTTTGCACTGTTTTAAACATTTCAACTGAGCTACCCGTAAACTTCCATGGGCCAATAATTATACCCGGATTTAATGCCGTTACATTTAAACCTTCACCTAAGCCCCTCCACATTTCCATCTCGCTGCGGTATTTACTCTCGCCATAAGTGGTTTCAAATTGGTAAAAAGTGCTGTTCAAAAAGTTTTCATCAAGCTCGCTTTTTTTATCGGGGTTTGGCAATGCCGCTACCGAGCTTAATTGTATAAACCTTTTTATGCCGTTTTCAATAGCTGCATTAACTGCATTTGCAGCGCTCTCAATATTATTTTTTAGTATTTGCTCACGCTCATTTTTTTGAAACGAAACACTAGCCGCCATGTGTACAATGGCTGCGCAGCCCTTACTATGCTCAACCAAACTAAAAGGATCAAGTGTATCGCCAAGGCGCCACTCTATTTCACTAAAACTTACATGAGCGCCATCTCGTGCATTAAGGTATTCAAAAATGTATTTCGATGTTTCAAGGTTAGAGCGCTCTCTTTTTAAGGCAACCACCCTGTAGCCCATTTTTAATAACCTGTATGTAGTATAAGTACCCGCAAAACCATTTGCACCTGTTATAAAAATTGAGCTTTTTTGTTGCATTACTGCAAACTTAAAACCCGTGTGCATAACACAACACATTAAGGCTACATTGCCTTTTTACTTTTGGATTTATGGATTGGCAAAAAGTATTGTTTCCGGTTTCAATAAAATCAGATTACACTAACAAATGCATTGGCAGCACTATTTATAAAAACAACGGTGAAAACATTGACTTAGAAAACATAAACACCGTTTTTATTGCAGTTGAACAAGGTAGCAACACCTTATCAAACACCCTTAGGCATCATCTTTACAGTTTCAGAAATTTCGAAAACTTTGCTCATTTTGCCGATTTAGGCGATTACACTTTGCCTAAAACTATTGACCAAAGCCATATTGATGAATTGGGATTTATAATTAGTGATTTAATTGAAAAAGGAATTGCTGTAATTACTTACTGTAATGTTTCTGATTTTATTCAAAAAGCTATTGACCGAGCATTTGAGTACTTAAACACCCATTATTCGGCAATTGAAAGTAATATTTCGATTGCCGGAAACGGCGATTTTGGAGAATTACATGCAAAAAACTGGCTTAGCAGGCACCTAAGCAACCCCAAATCATTAATGCACTACTATGCCATTTTGGGTTATCAAAGCAATCATGTAGCCAATGATCAACTTGAGTTTTTGCAAAAAATGGGCTTTGAAGCAGAAAGACTCGGAAACCTAAAAAATTCAATTCAAATTGCTGAACCTTACATTAGATCAGGCAACTTTTTACACTTTAATTATAAAAGCATAAAAACATCATACACAGGCTTGGCGCATACCTACCCCAACGGATTTAATGGAGAAGAAGCCTGTGCCATACTGAAATATGCCGGAGCCAATAATCAAATGCAAGCCGTTAATTTATTTGCAGAAAATTGGGGTCAAAACAATATTGGTGCTGAACAATTTGCCCAAATGATTTGGTATTTTATGGACGGTACCCAAATAGGATTTGAAGAGAACCCAATTACCGATGATAAAAATTACACTC
>JBMYOR010000183.1:0-5903 GCA_049599535.1 Bacteroidia bacterium
GAGCCCAAAAAATCTTGTGTATCCTTACATTTCACGGCTATCAAGGTTAAGACAGTTTTAAACCCCAACTATTGTTTAGAACCTTGGTTTGCTATGCCTTTACAGCTTTCATCGGTATCTTTTAATCTAGAAACAAAAAAGGCCCCCAAACCTGAGAGCCTTCCTATGTGTAAATAAACTATTGAAATTAAGCCGGTTTGGCTTCTTCAGTGTCCTTTAATCGAGTAGTTAAGAATGCAGCTAGGAGCATAGATACTCCTGCAAGCACAATGGCAAAAATGGCTCTATCACCATACATGTATTTTACCATTGGGCCGCCTATTACGCCATTTACTATTTGTGGAATTACAATGAAAAAGTTGAAAATCCCCATGTAAACGCCCATTTTGCCTGCTGGAATTGAACCCGCTAACATGGCATAAGGCATGGCCAAAATACTGGCCCAAGCCATACCAATTCCAATCATTGAGATAATGAGATAATCTGGGTCACTAATAAAGAAAAACGAGATTAGACCTAACCCTCCGGCAGCCAACGAAATGGCATGGGTAAACTTTCTACTTGTGGCCTTGGCAATTTTGATAAGTAATAGCGCATAAATAGCTGAAATGGCATTGTAAATACCAAATATTACACCTACCCAATCACCCGCCTTATTAAACAGTTCTGATGAATTATCTTCAGGCGACAAGCCATACATATGTTGTGCAATAGCCGGAGTAGTAAAAACCCACATACCAAAAAGAGCAAACCACGATAAAAATTGAATGCCACCCAACTGCTTCATTTTAGCGGGCATGTTTGCAAAGTCTTTGAAGATTTGCATAAAGCCAGCATCTTCTTCTTCGTTTTCTTCAGGGAAAAACTTCTTATAATCTTCTGGTGGATATTCTTTAGTTTTTAAAACCGTTACCAAAATGGCGAAAACCAACACGGCCGCACCAACATAAAATGAAATGATCACATTGTCTTTTACGGCCCCCTCACCACCATCAAGGCCAAACCAATTGGCCAATATGTAAGGAAGCCAACTACCAGCTACTGCTCCAATTCCTATCAAAAAAGTTTGTATAGCAAAACCCTGCGTTCTTTGCTCATCGGGCAACATATCGGCAACAAGAGCTCTAAATGGCTCCATGGCTACGTTAAAAGATGCATCCATTATCATGAGCATTCCCGCACCTATTAGCAACACAGGAAGAACTGTTGCCAAAGCATCAGAGTTTGGTAAAAAAGTTAAGGCCGCTGCGGCAAGTAGTGCCCCTACCAAAAAGTAGGGTTTTCTTCTTCCTAATTTATTCCAAGTTCTATCGCTGTAATGGCCAATTATGGGTTGAACAATAAGCCCTGTAATTGGGGCCACCAACCAAAACCATGAGAGATGATGCACATCGGCCCCAAAGTTTTGAAGTATTCTACTAGCATTGGCATTTTGCAAGGCAAAGCCAAACTGGATTCCTAAGAACCCGAAGCTCATATTCCATATTTGCCAAAAGCTTAAACGTGGCTTACTTACCATCAGGCATGGTTTTAATGGTTTCTATTTTGTAAGCCCAAGGTTCTAGAGTAAGCTCTTCTCCAGCAGTCATTCCAAACTTATCAAGATGCTCGTTTTCAGGTAAAGCAAATGTTTGCGCTTCGGCTGTCATATTAAAAAAGGCAATTAAAGCATCTTCGCTTCCTTCTCTATAAAAAGCATATACCTTTTCACCCTCAATTTTAAACGACTCAAAACTTGCACCATTTTCACCTACCCAAAGGGCGGTGTTTTCGTGCCTCATTTTTACTAAGTTTTTGTAAAACTCAAAGTAGCTCTCATCGTCATTCCAGTCAATTTCATCTTTGTCAAAAAACAGCAGCGTTTTATTGTTACCAACTTCTTGGCCACTGTAAATCAATGGCAAACCTGGCACGGTAAACGATAGCGCCGCCCACATTCTATTTGACTCTCCTAAACGGTCAATTACATTTTCTTTCCAGCTGTTTTCATCGTGGTTGGTGGTAAAGTTCATTTGATGATTATATGGTCCCCAAGTTTCAAACTCAAGCTCATGACCCAACCAACGTGGGGCATCTTCGCAACTCATTTCCACCAGCTCTTTTACACCTTCTTCACCTTTATAAATTTCGGTCATGGTGTGGTTTAAGTGCCACGCATACATAAAATCAAAGGCTTTGTAGAATTCAGGATCTTCCCACTCGGCCAACATAAATAGCTTTTTGTTTTCTTCAATTTGCGGACGCGCTTCAAGCCAAAAATCTAATGGAACTTCGCCTGCAACATCGCAACGGTAACCATCAACATCGCATTCATCTACCCAAAACTTCAGGGCATCAATCATGGCCTTTCTCATCTCTTGGTTACCGTAATCCAAATCGGCAACATCCCACCAATCGGTACCCATAGGCGGAATTGGTGAATTGCCTTCTTCATCTTTTGTGTACCAACCTGGGTGCTCATCTACCCAATGGTTGTCTGGTGCAGAGTGATTAGCTACCCAATCCAAAACCACTTTAAAACCCATATCATGACAAGTTTTTACAAGTGCCTTAAACTCTTCAAGTGTTCCAAAATCTGGGTTTACGCCTTTGTAGTCTCTTACTGCGTAGTAACTACCCATTGATGTTGAATCTTCTTTACGGTTTTTCATTCCGATTGGATGAATAGGCATAAACCACAGAATATCTACTCCCAACTCTTGCAGTTGCGGAAGTTTTTTCTCAAATGCAGCAAAGGTTCCTTCAGGTGTGTATTGCCTTACGTTTACCTCATAAATCACCGCATTGTTTACCCAGTTAATGTTATTCACTTCTTTTTCCATAGGGTTCTCATTTCTAAGGGCAGATGAATCTGTACTAGATCCATCTGCACCTTTTGGTGCCTTATTCTCACAACCAAATGATAATACAAGCACCGATAACACCAAAAACCAATTTCTTACTTTCATTTTCTTATTCTTTTGAATTTATCTATTTGTCAATATTTCGAATTGATTGGCACCCACGCTTAGTGAGTTGCCCTCAAGAGTTCCATTAAAGTTTGCTTTCAAATGCTCAAGCCCATCAATGGTCACTTTTTGAACTTGATCGTTATTATTAATCACCACTATTGCGGTTTCATCAAAGTACTTTCTCTCAATCACTAAAATGCCTTCATCTGCAATTAATACTTTGGTTTGTCCATAAATCATGGCCAAGTTATTGTGTCTTATTTCAGCCAGTTGACCAACTTTTGCCTTTAGCTCCTTCTCCTTTTTGGTAAGATTTTCAAAGCGCATCATGCGGCGGTTGTCCGGATCGTTTGCGCCACACATGCCAATTTCATCTCCATAATATATTACCGGAACACCTGGAACTGAAAAGTTGAAGGCCATTAAAAGTGCCATTTTATCAAGTGAGGTTGAATCTTTAATGGTAATCTCTCGGGTCCAACCTGCGGCTTTGGCATCTTCAGCAAAACTTACACTTCCATCGGCATAAGAAACAAAGCGGCAGCGGTCTTGATTACCCGTAACATTCCCCATAAGATGATGACTTCCGTAGGCTTTCAAGCTTTTTTCTAAACCTTGTGCCAGCCTTGAAACGTCTTCGTCACCGGCAAAAACTGCGGTAGCATCGTCATAAACATTAAAATCGAATTGCGCATTGAGCTCACCTGTATTTACATAAGAACCCACCAATCCGCGGCTGCCGTAGGTTTCTCCAATTTGGTAAATGTTTCGGTTCTCAGCTTCAATTACTTCGGTTTTCACTTTCTGTGTAAGCGCACGCCAAAAGTGGTGCGGCACGTGCTTGGTAGCATCATGTCTAAAACCATCAACACCGTATTTCTTAATCCAATAAAGCGCGCTATCGCTTAGCATATTATAAACTTCAGGCTCGTATAGTTTTAGCGAAGGCATGTGGGTATCGAACCAAGTGCTCAGTCTGTGATCGTCCCAACGCTCCGTATTCAATTCGCCATTTTTCAAATACAAATTAGTTGCCCAATCTTTATGCTCTTGATAAACTGGATGCTCCTTGTGCACATGGTTGGCAATAAAGTCAATAAACACGTTGATGTCTTTGTTATGCGCCATATCTACCAACTCTTCAAGGTTGGTGCTTGTGCCCATGCGCTTGTCAATTTGAGTAAATGAAGTTGGCCAATAGCCGTGGTATGCCGAGAATTTAGTTTCAGGCTCAGGCCAATAACCAAAAGCGCCTTTTGTGTTTTTTACAATGGGTGAAAGCCAAACCCCATTTACACCAATGCTTTCAAAATAACCATCGTGTACTTTCTCAACCACGCCCAACACATCACCGCCGTGGTAATTGGCTTGTGGTAAAATGCTATCGTTTGGCGTTGGCATATCATTGGTGGTATCGGCATTATTAAATCTATCAACGAATGCATTATAGAGTACTAAGTTGTGGTAGTCGGTACGGTGAAGCTGACTTACCTTAGAAATCACTTTTCCTTGATGAAGCGGAATCATAACATCGTTGCCAATTCCTGCACTATTTGATGCATAAACTCTAATATGGCTTCTTACAAGTTCCTTAGCACTTTCTGGAATTGTTACTTGAAAAACTCCCGATTTATCTCCTTCAATTCCAATTCTTTGGTTTTGCCAATAGGCCTGTACGTTTACGTAAGGAACGGTTTTGAAGCTAATAGTTGATTCTGTGTAGGCCAAAGCGGCTACATTAGGCACATCACCGCCTTCTCCTTCAACAGTTAAAACAGAATTAAAACCGCCTAAGCCATTTGGCATGTTATTAGGGTTTGATGGATCTTCAATTTCTTCTCCATCTGCTACTAGCTTGTATTGATAAGTTCCTGGCTCAACCAAAAGTTGGCAGCTCCACTTTCCATTTTCGTAAGTAAGTGGTGCCGCATTTGGGTTCCAAGCGTTCATTTCGCCTTTTAGCTTTACTTCTTGGTATTGCTTTTCAGCATCATCAAAAGCAACCGTTACTTCTTTTTTATTTGAAAGAAATAAAGGGATTGAATAAACATTTCCACCCGACCAAAACGAGGCTTCACTAAGCGCGTCGCCTTCAGCCAAGGGTGCATTAATGAGTACACTATCTCCAGCTCTTGTTGCTGAGATTCTTTCTTCGAAAGCGAAAGAGTCAACCTTTTCAGGTTGATGAAAATAGTCAGATAGGTACATCACATTCTTGCCTGGCTCTAACTTATAGGGCGTAGCAAGGCCAATAATGGCATTATTACCTCTATCTAATTCTGTATTTTCTTCTTTTTCTTTCTCTTTTGGGCTACAGGCTGCTAATACTATTAGACTAACCCACAGCGTGTTGAATTTTAGTTGTGAAAACTTCATTGCCAGCGAGTGTTTGTTTGTTGCCATAAACACCAAGCGGACAATCAACGCCGCTCAGGTTACTTATTTCAACATTATCTTTAGTTACTTTAATGCTTAGTAAAGCGCCCCTAAAAGTAATTCTAAAGGTGTAGCTGTTCCATTGGCTTGGAATAAATGGATTGAATTTTACTGAACCGTCTTCAATTCTCATTCCTGCAAAACCTTGAACTACTGCTACCCAGCTACCAGCCATACTTGTAATGTGGCAGCCATCTTTAGTATCGTTGTTATAATCATCAAGGTCTAGCCTTGCTGTACGTAAGTAGTATTCGTAAGCCTTTTCTTCGTTACCAATTTTAGCGGCCAACACCGAGTGAATACAAGGTGACAAACTTGATTCGTGCACCGTAAATGGCTCGTAAAAGTCAAAGTTTTTACGAATGGTATCGATATCGAATTCGTGCTCTAAAAAGTACATGCCTTGCAATACATCACCTTGTTTAATATAAACAAAAACATCAGTTCCTCCAGCAGATTGACCATAGAGTAAAGCAGATCCTTCATCAATTCTAACTTTACCTACTTTTAAAATAC
>JBMYOR010000184.1:0-5886 GCA_049599535.1 Bacteroidia bacterium
TTCTGTCAGATGTACCTCTGTTTATAGTAACACACTCTCTTATTACAGTGTTATCACCTATTTCAGCAGTTGTTTCCTCCCCATTAAACTTTAAATCTTGTGGAACTCCAGAAATTACAGCTCCAGGAAATATTTTGCAGTTTTTGCCAATTCTCGCACCACTCATTATGGTAACATGCGGACCAATCCAAGTGCCTTCTTCAATTACAACATCTTTATCAATGGTAACAAATGGTTCAATTACTACGTTTTGAGCAATTTTGGCCTGAGGGTGTACGTAGGCTAAAGGTTGATGCATTTAGTTTCTCTTTACAACCGCAGCCATAAGGTCTGCTTCAGTTACTAGCTTTTTACCTACAAATATTTTACAGTGCATACTGCAAATTCCTCTGCGAACAGGTTGTGTAAGAACTGCCTTTATAATCATGGTATCGCCAGGAACTACTTTTTCCTTAAACTTACAATTATCAATTTTCATGAAATAAGTGTCATAGTTTTCAGGATCGTCAACATTGCTCAAGATCATTACGCCACCAGTTTGTGCCATGGTTTCAATTTGCAATACACCTGGCATTACTGGATTATTAGGAAAATGACCTTTAAAAAAAGGTTGATCAATGGTGGCGTTCTTTATTCCAACAATATGATTTTCAGAGAGCTCAATTACTTTGTCAACCAATAAAAAGGGGTCGGCATGTGGTAATAGCTTCTGAATATCTTGATTGGTAAAAACCGGGGTTTTATTTGGATCGTATTTGGGAGCTGGCGGGTTTTTCTTTTGTTGAAGCCATATTTTCTTTAATTTTTTGGCAAATTCAACATTGGCCGCATGCCCAGGACGAGCCGCCATAATATGCCCCTTGATTGGAACACCCACAAGCGCTAGATCTCCTATCAAATCTAGAAGCTTGTGCCGGGCGGGTTCATTTTGATGTCTTAAATCAACATTATTTAAAATACCTTCTTCTTTTACTTCAACTTTGTCTTTGTTGAGCAGTTTTGCCAAGTTGTCAAGCTCACCTTCTTCAACAGTCCTATCAACAATTACAATAGCATTCTCTAGGTCTCCACCTTTAATTAGGTTGGCTTTTGCCAACGCTTCAAGCTCATGCAAAAAGCAAAAGGTTCTACTTTGCGCCACTTGCTCAGGAAACTGGTTTATACTTGTTATTGATGCATGCTGACTCCCTAAAACAGGCGAGTTATAGTCAATCATAACAGTCATTCTGGTGCCATCATCATAAGGCATGGCAATCATGTCTACATGTCGATCTGGTATATTAAAAGTAGTGTTTTCTTCAATTACCAAATACTGTCGTTCGGCTTGCTGTTCAACAGTCCCTATATTTTGTATAGCCTCAACAAATGGAGCAGAACTTCCATCCATAATCGGAATCTCGGGCGCGTCTACTTCAATAAGTACATTATCAACTTCACAACCCACAAGTGCGGCTAAAAGATGCTCAATGGTACCAATCTTTGCGCCATTTTTTTCTAATGTGGTTCCGCGTTCAACTTCAACCACTAGATCGCAATCTGCTGGAATTACGGGTTGCTTTTCTAGGTCAGCACGTTTAAATTTATAACCGTGCCCAATGGCAGCAGGTTGTAATACCATATTTACATTAAGCCCCGTGTGTAAACCCACACCCGAAATCTCAATGGCTTCTTTTAAGGTTGTTTGTCTGTTGTTCATCTATGCTTCGCCTTTGTTAAGTAGTTCTTTTACGGTTTTATCAAGCGCTTGCAATTGCGCATACATATCAGGAAGCCTTTTGGTAATTGCCTGAATTTTCAAACTTTTTCCATGCTCTATGGCTGGCCTACCGCTCCATCCTAAATTTTCTTTTTTAATGCTTTTACCAACACCAGTTTTAGCGCCAATTTTTGATTTATTTGCTATTTCAATATGGCCTACAATTCCGGCCTGACCGCCAACTAAGCAATTTTGGCCAATTTTAGTACTGCCCGATATACCCGCTTGAGCTGCAACAGCTGTATTTTTACCAATAATCACATTATGTGCTATTTGTATTAGGTTATCGAGTTTAGCACCTTTTTCAATAATAGTAGATTTTATAGTGGCTCTATCAATAGTTGTATTGGCGCCAATTTCAACCCAGTCTTCAACTACTACATTGCCTGTTTGAGGCATTTTTACAAAGCTTCCGTCAGGCTGTGGAGCAAAGCCAAAACCATCGCTACCTAAAACAGCACCGGAGTGTATAATTACATGATCACCAATAACATTGTGGGCATAACATTTAACACCAGAATGTAGCAAGGTGTTGCTCCCTATTTTAGTATTGTTGCCTATGAATGAATGCGGAAAAACCTGAGTATTATTGCCAATTTCAACATTTTCGCCGATGTAAGCAAAAGCTCCTATGTAAGCATTTTCGCCAATTTTCGCCGATTCGGCAATAAAACAGGGTTGCTCAATACCGCGTTTAGTGCTTTGTTGCATTTCTTCAACCTTTTTGAGCAGCATCGAGAAGGCTGTGTAAACATCATCAAGCCTAATTAAGGTGGCCGATGTGTTTGGTACACTCATAGTTTTTGAAACCAACACCACACTGGCCTTGGTAGTAGCAATAAATTTTTCGTATTTGGGGTTCGAAATGAAACTTAGAGCACCTGAGTGTGCATTTTCAATAGGGGCTATGGTGTTAACTTTTACATTGGGATTCCCATCAATTTCACCATGTAAGAGCGCACTGATTTCAGCCGCCGAAAATTCCATACTCTAAAGTCTTAGTGATTTTGGATAGCAAATGTAGTGCTTTTGCACTTGCTTATTTAGCACGTTAAGATCGTATTGTTCGCTGGCTTTTGCAAATTCAACCACTCCACCTTTTTTAAGCAAAATCTTTATTATCGACTTCTCGTTTTGGTAAGTGGTATTGCTTACATCTCCCCAAAGAACATAATAGGCAAGTTCTTCATCGCTGAGCTTTAATTGACTTTGGGCTTGACTTTTTACGTAATCTAAATAAGCGGTATCCATTTTGCCATTTCTAAGCTCAACCCGTAAAAGTTGTCTGTTTACAAGCATTTGACACATTTTTTGCAAAATTTTATCATCGCTCGTAGTCCATTCTTTACAGGCCATTAATATATCGGTGTCGTCAATGCTCGAAAATGATTCGAGAACCTTTGAATGGTGCAGTTCAGAAATATTAAGTTGATTTAGTAAGAAGTTAAGATTTGGCTGCTTGGTAAGTGTTTTACCCTTTGAATGTAACAAAACGGCTCGTTCAAGTATTTTAACCAAAAGCATTTCGGCACAAATTACCGTTTTGTGCAAATAAACTTGCCAATACATTAGATTACGGGCAATCAGAAATTTTTCGATTGAGTAAATGCCTTTTTCGTCAATTACAAGTTCATCATCAACCAGATTCATCATTTTAATAATGCGATCGCTGCCAATTACGCCTTCAGATACACCGGTATAAAAACTATCTCTTCGCAAATAGTCGAGTCTATCTACATCTAATTGACCCGAAACCAATTGGTTTAAAAAAGGCCTGTGATAAACCCCTTTAAAAATTTCAATGGCCAATTGCAGCCTACCATCAAGCAGATTGTTAAAATAATTCATGTAGGCTATTGAAATATCTTCATGAGAGCCGCCAACAATAATCCTATTTTCTAGCGCATGAGAAAAAGGGCCATGACCAATATCATGTAATAGAATAGCCATTTGAGCGGCTTCCATTTCTTCATCACTAATTTCAATACCTTTTAATCTTATATTTTCTAGTGCTTCGGTCATTAAATGCACCGCACCAAGCGTATGATGAAACCTAGAATGATGAGCACCTGGATAAACCAAATCTGTAAGCCCCAGTTGCTTAATGCGTCGTAATCTTTGAAAATAAGGATGCTCAATTATGTTAAAAAGTATATCGCGAGGAATACTTACAAAGCCATAAACGGGGTCGTTGAATATTTTAATTTTGCCCAATGGGTACTAATTTATCGGCTTATTGGTTATAAAACCTATTGAGCAACAAATTAAAGCACTCTAAAACAGAAAAATATAGAATGAGAAAAATAAGAATACTTTGGGCTGACGATGAAATTGAGCTATTAAAACCCCACATAATGCTTCTTGAAAAAAAAGATTATGAGGTAGATACCGCTCAAAGTGGCGACGAAGCCATTGATTTAGCCGATGATAAATTATATGATGTAGTTTTTTTAGATGAGAATATGCCTGGCTTAACTGGGCTCGAAACTCTGGCCGAGTTAAAAAAGAAAAGACCCAATCTGCCTATTGTAATGATTACAAAAAGCGAAGAAGAATACTTGATGGATGATGCCATTGGTGGGCAGATTACTGATTATTTGATTAAGCCGGTAAACCCAAAACAGATTTTGCTCTCGCTTAAAAAAATTATTGATAGTAGCCGTTTAATTAGCGAGAAGGTAACAAGTAGTTACCGTCAGGATTTTATGGAGCTGAGCAACCGTGTAAATGACAATTTAAACGCTGATGAATGGAAAGCACTTTACAAAGACCTTGTTTATTGGGAATTAGAACTTAATAAGAGTGAAGAGGAAAGCATGCATGAAATTTTGGTGAGTCAAAAGCAAGAGGCTAATCAAAATTTTGCAAGGTTTATTGATAATAATTATGCTGAGTGGCTTAAGGATGCCGATTATGCTCCAATTATGAGTTACAATGCTTTTGCCAAAAAGGTGGCTCCCCATTTGCGCAGAAATGAGCGGCCCACTGTGCTTTGTCTTTTAGATAATCTTCGATTTGATCAATGGAAGTTTTTACAATCTATGATTACTAAAAATTACGACATGCAAAATGAAGATATGTACTACGCCATTTTGCCTACTGCCACGCAATATGCCCGTAATGCATTTTTTGCAGGATTAATGCCATCTGATATTCAAAAGCGATTTGGTAAGCTTTGGAAAAATGATGAAGAAGAAGGGGGTAAAAACCAACACGAAGAAGAGTTTTTGGCTGATTTACTTAAACGATTACGCCTTGATTGCAAGTTTAGCTATAACAAAATAGTAAAACTCGAAGCCGGACGCAACTTAGCCGACAACGCCAAAAACTTGGTGAAAGAAAACGACTTGGTTGTGGTGGTATACAATTTTATTGATATGCTTAGCCACGCCCGTACCGATATGGAAGTGATTAAGGAGTTGGCCGAAGATGAAGCCGCCTACCGATCGCTTACCCACAGTTGGTTTGAACATTCGCCGCTAAAAGACTTTTTAGAAGAAGTGGCAGAGCACGATGTTAACCTATTAATTACAACTGATCACGGTAGTATAAGGGTAAAAAAACCAGTGCAAATTATTGGTGATAAAAACACCACTACCAATTTGCGTTACAAGCAAGGCCGAAACTTGAATTATAATTATAAGGAAGTAATTGAATTCAGAGATCCGCAAAAAGTAAAACTCCCAAAAACCAATATTAGTAGTGTGTATGTAATGAGCGAGCCCGAAGATTATTTTGTTTACCCCAATAATCGGAACTATTATGTTGATTTTTATAAAAATACTTTTCAGCACGGAGGGGTAAGTATGGAAGAAATGTTGGTGCCTTTTATTGAGATGAAAACCAAGCGTTGAAGGAATTATTAAATAGAAAATTTGGCGAGTTTGAAATAAACAAGCTCGCCAATGAATTAAAGCAGCTTTTTACTGCACATAAAAAAGTAATGTTTAAAGGAGAAGTAGGTGCCGGTAAAACCACCTTGATTAAGGCACTTGCACAGGCCTTTTTGGTGTTTGATCACGTTGATAGCCCAACCTTTAGCTTGGTAAATGAATATGTTGGCGAAATAAGTATCTATCATTTTGACCTTTATCGCTTAAAGGGCTACGAGGAGCTAATTGATATAGGCT
>JBMYOR010000185.1:0-5883 GCA_049599535.1 Bacteroidia bacterium
CCGAAGAGTACGAAACCGAGTCAAAAGATTCAGAAAATGATGAGTTTGAATCAGAAATACCCAAGGTTGAAGATATTACACAAGAAGAAATAGATGAAGTTTTAGCTGAGATTGATGAGAGCGAAAAAGAGCTAGAAGCTGCTGAACTTTATAGCGATTCAGAAGACGAGATTGAAAACACATCTGACGAAGAAGAGCCCAACGAAGACGAAGATTACCACGAGCCTTTTGATGAGATTTTTCCGAGATCAAATAAAAAACCAGTAGCCATGGGTACTTGGATTTTTATGGTATTATTTCTTATTTCACTCACACTATTGAGTTATTATCAGTTTTACGATGGAAAATCATTTGCACTAACTTTTGAGCATAAAAGCCATTCAGGCATCAGTCAAATAGACTCATTGGCCACCAAGTATCAAACGCAAATGAGCGAATTAAAAAATCAGCAAAAAATTATAACAGAGTTAAGAGAAAAGATTCAGGGTCTTAATGCTCAAAATATTGATTTAGTACAAGATACTGCTGCTGCAGCTAATGTTTTAAACACTGACGGAAGCCCAGCAAATACATCAATAAATTTAATGCAAGGCACATATTTTCAAGTACAGCTAATTGCCTTAAAGCAGTATCATCCAAGTTTTAATGATGCCGAGTTTTCATTTTATGTAGATAAAGAAGATGGCTTTAGCAAAATGCTAATTGGGGCATTCTCGGCTGAAGAGTCGGCAAAAAGCCTTTACGAAAAAGTGCGAAGAGCTGGGTTTAAAGATGCGTTTATTGTTAAAAAAGTAAACGGAAGCAGGGTAGAGTATAATCCATTTGATTAGCCAAAATTTGAGCGTTTTTAATGATACCTTTGCAGGCTATTTAAAAGGTATTAAATAATAATGGAAGGTACTAATCCTACATTTACACCACTTGCCGAGCTAGGTGAATTCAAGCTCATTGAGTTAATAAAAGAAAAGTTTAAACAGCGTAATGCCAGCTCGTTAAAGCTAATTGGCGATGATGCCGCACAGGTGTTTTTTCCAAATGGCCATACTTTGGTGAGCACCGATATGTTTGTACATGGTGTTCATTTTGATCTTGACTACTTCCCGCTTCAGCACTTAGGGTATAAAACTGTTGTAGCCAGTATTTCTGATATTTATGCAATGAATGCCAAGCCCAGGCAAATCACTATTGCATTGGCATTGTCAAGTCATTTTTCGGTTGAAATGCTCAATTTATTTTATGATGGTGTAGCCCAAGCCTGCGAAGACTATAATGTAGATTTAGCCGGTGGTGATTTAACCACTGTGCAACGTGGTATGATTATTAATGTAACCGCAATTGGTGAAGCCGAAAAAGAAAAAGTAGTTTATCGAAATGGGGCGCAAAACAATGATCTGATTTGTGTAACCGGAGATTTAGGTGCGGCATATTTGGGTTTGCAGCTTCTCGAAAGAGAAAAGAAAGTGTATTTGGCCAACCCTCAAGTACAGCCTGAATTAAAAGAAGAGAATCAATATCTTTATCAACGTTTTTTAAAGCCCGATACCAGAGATGATGTAATTAAGTTTTTGGCCGAAAAAGAGATAGTTCCTACTTCAATGATTGATATTTCTGATGGCCTTTCGTCAGAGCTTATGCATATTTCTACGCAATCGGCTAAAGGCGTGCAGATTTATGAAGATAAACTACCATTGCACCCAAACACAGTACTAGTAGCTGAAGAGTTTCAGATGAATCCAACCACCTGCGCGCTTAACGGTGGAGAAGACTATGAACTTTTGTTTACGGCCAATCCAGGTCACTTTGCTGCTTTATCTGAAAATAAGGATATTAGCATTATAGGCCACATTTCTAATCAAAGAGGAGTGTGTAATTTGGTTACAAAAAACGAAAACGTATTTCCGCTAAAGGCCCAAGGATGGGAATCATACGGAAGCGAATAGTTTAATCATATATAAATAAAGTAATTACCAACACAATTATTGGTGAATAAAAATACATTTGCAGCGATTTTTTAGAAGATAAAGATAAAATGAGCAACATTACATTTACTATGATTAAGCCTGATGCATTTGCTGAAGGTCACACAGGGAAGATTTTAGACATGATGATTGAAGCGGGCTTTGCTATAAAAGCAATGAAAACCATTCATTTATCTGCAGCGCAAGCAGGCCAGTTTTACGCAGTTCACAGCGAGCGTCCGTTTTACAACGACTTGTGCAATTACATGTCGTCCGGACCAATTGTAGCCGCAGTACTTGAAAAAGATAATGCTGTTTCTGATTTCAGAAAACTTATTGGAGCTACCAATCCTGCCGATGCTGAAGAAGGAACCATAAGAAAAAGGTTTGCAAAATCTATTGAGGCAAATGCTGTACATGGTTCAGATTCTGATGAGAATGCCCAAATTGAGGCTAATTTCTATTTCTCGCAATTAGAGCGAGTATAATCTTTTTTCATATTTTTGGCGAAACCTGAAAAAACCGGTTCATGAGCACTGAAGAATACAACGAAAAAGAAGAATTTGAGCCACAAGATTCTTATGAATCTGATTACGAAGAAGAGGAAGAAGAGCAGCCTCGAAAAGGCTCAAGAATAATTCTTGTAATTGCTGTATTGGCCCTAGTAGGGTTAAACATCTTTTTAGGCATTAATATTTATTCGCAAACCGAGAAGCTTAAAGAAAAAGAAGCTGAGATTGCCGAATTAGCTGAGCAAAAGAAAGAACTCATTGCCCGTGTTGATAGCCTTAAATCAGTAGTAACAAATCTTAACGACGAAATTGTTGGAAAAGATAGTTCGATGACTGCTCTACAGGATAAGATATTGGAATTAGAAAGTGCTCTTAAAGGCGCACAAGGCCAAATATCTGATCTTAAGACTTACAAACAGCGTTATCAAGATTATCTCAAATACAAAAATCAAGTTACCGAAAAAGAAGCTGAGATAGATAAACTTAAGCAAGAGAAGCAAGCCGCCTTAGAAAGGGCTGCCAATGCCGAAAATGCAAATGATACGCTTACCCAATTGCTCAATGAGGTAAATGATGTAAATGCAAAGCTTGAAAATAAAATAAATTTAGGTAAGCGATTAACAGGTACAATTAAAGAGATTAAAAGTTACAGAGATAAGCGCGGCAAGCTAAAAGAAACCGATAAATCTACTCAAGTTACTGATGTTGTAGTTAAATATACCATTGCCGAAAACGCAATTGCCGATAAGGAAACCAAAACGGCATATATTGTGGTAAAGCAGGGGTCAAAAACGTTAACGCAAGCCGGAAATGCTTTTGAAATTGAAGGTGGCAAAAAAATTGACTACACTCAAAAAGATGACATTAAGTACAACGGTAAAGACATTACACAGTCTCCGAGATTAAAGTTTGCTGAAGAGCTTACCCCTGGTAAATACAACTTAGAAATTTATATTGATAATAAATTGTTCGGTTCACAAGACTTTACCTTGAGATAGAGCAATATTTATACATTTTACCCACCCAATACACGAAGAAGAATAGAATTGTAGCGAATGGCAACTATTGGCAAAATCAGACAGCGTTCCGGAGTAGTAATATTTATTATAGGAGCAGCTTTAGTATTATTCCTATTAAGTGATGTGTTAAGCAACAACCAAAGCCTTTTTGGCCCTAAGGTTGAAACCGCAGTAGGAGAGATTGATGGCGAAGAAATTGATGCCAGATATTTTGAAAGTATGTACGAGAGATTTTTAGCAAATGCTAAGAATCAAAGAAACACCAAAGAGCTTTCATCAGCTGAGAGAACTCAAGTAAACAATCAAACTTGGGAGTATTTGGTAGAAGACAAACTTTTAACCAACGAATACGGAACTTTAGGATTAGCAATAACAGATGAGGAGTTGAACGATGCCGCTTATGGTGCCAACCCACATCAATACTTTACTCAAATTCCTGCTTTTCAAGATGAGAGTAGAAAGTTTGACCCTGCAAGACTTAAAGAATTCATCAATAATTTTGATCAAGTGCCAGCCGAAAGTCAAGTAGCCTGGAATGATTTAATGGAAGATGTAAGAAACGATAAAGTACGTACAAAGTACTTTACCATGGTTTCAAAAGCATTGTACATGACAAATCTTGAAGCAAAAGACAATTATTTAGGTCAAAATAAGCAAGCATCAATTAAGTATGTAAGGTTAAAAACTGCTGATCTATCTGATGATAATTACACCGTAACTGACGAAGAAATTAGAAAGTACGCTGAAGAAAATGACATGCGATACACTGAGGATGAAAGAAGTGTACAGTACGTTAGTTTTGCTCTTGAGCCAAGTGGAGAAGATTCACAATACGTTGAAGATGAAGTGAAACGTATAATGAAAGAGTTTGGAGAAGCCGCCAGGCCTTTTGCCTATGCCCGATTAAATACCGATGGGTCAGCCCCTGAAGATAAGTTTTATTCAATTTCTGAGCTCACTAAAGCGGGTTTGGTAAATGAAGATAAAGCTGATGAAATATTCAGGGATTCAATTGGTACAGTATATACTCCTGAATTTGAATTTGGTACTTACAAAATCATGAAGGTAGCTGAAGAAGAAACTCAGCAAACTGTTTGGACACCTGTAAAAGATTCATTGGGCAAAGTAATTGACAGTACAAGTGGTTTAAACTTTAAAACCAATTACCGAGCTGCGCATATTTTAATAAAAGCTGAAGGTGATACCGAAGCCGATACAGCAAAAGCTGTAAAAGAAGCCAAAGATTTAATGAAAAGGGTAAAAGATGGCGAAAGCTTCTCTGACCTTGCTATGCAATTTGGTACTGATGGAACGAAAGCAAAAGGCGGTGATCTTGGCTGGTGGGAAGAAGGCGGTATGGTAGCCGGTTTTCAAAAAGGCGTAAACTCAATGAAAAAGGGCGAATTGAAAGTGGTTAAAACCAGATTTGGTGCGCATTTGATAAGCCTAACTCACGAACCTGTTAGCGTAAGGCGTAAAGTAGCCATAATAGAGAAAAAAGTAACTTATTCTGAAAAAACAGCCAATGCGGTTTATGCAAAAGCTGCCGACTTTTGGGATCAAGCGCAAACGGCCGAAGATTATGTAAATGCCACTATGGAAATGAACCTGAATGTAGGTGTTGCAGAAAACATGAAACAAGGTGATAACACAGTTTCTGGATTTACAGATGCTCGACAATTGATTTCATGGGCATTTAGGCAAGAAGGTGTTGATGCCATTAGTAATAAACCGTTGAGAATCGGTGATAAGTACGTAATTCCGATGCTTACTGAAATAAAAGTAAAAGGAGATCTTGATATTATTGGAAATGAAACTGAAATTGAGCAATCAATTATAAGAGAAAAGAAACTCGATGAGCTACAAGAAAAAATGAAAGGTGCTTATGCATCTGATCTTGAAACCATTGCGAGTAATTTAAGTGTTGAAGTTGAGTCTGCATCTAATGTTAATTTTAATACTCCGCTTATAGCCAATTTAGGTAGTGAGTCAAAAGTAATTGGTGCAGTAGCAGCATTAAAAGATGGAGAAGTTTCTGATGTAATTAGAGGAGAAGAAGGAGTTTACGTGGTAATGCTTGAAGGTACTTCAGAAGTTGAGCTACCTGCAAGTTTTGCTGAGTATAGAGCCAAACAAATAAAAAGCAAGGCCACAAGCGCCAAGTTTGAAACCTTACCTGCGCTTAAGAAAACCGTTGATATTACAGATAGACGTTTTAACTTCTATTAATTTTAGCCGTGCCTGACGAAATTAAAAATCGGGTTGCCAATAGCGGAATAATTAATTTAGATCCCGCTGATTTTTACCCAAAAGAAAACATATTAGAACTTGATATCAAACCCTGGTTATTCCAGGGTTTGCTGTTGAAAGAGAAAGAATTTAGGGCGTATTTAG
>JBMYOR010000186.1:0-5880 GCA_049599535.1 Bacteroidia bacterium
GGCTTTTTTTGTTTCAAACAAATCAAATGTCAGGAATAGTATTGGTAACAGGGGCCACATCCGGTATAGGAGAAGCATCAGCTAGAATATTTGCAAAAAATGGATATGACTTAATTTTAACAGGACGTCGACATATGCGCTTGGCGCGCCTACAAGATGAGTTTGAAGGACTCGGCATTAAGGTTTGGACGCTTTGTTTTGATATTAGACAAAAGGATGATACAGAAGCAGCTATAAATAATTTGCCCGAAGAATGGAAAGACATTGATATTTTAGTGAATAATGCAGGTTTAGCATCAGGTTTAGATCCCATACAAGATGGAGATGTTGAAGATTGGGAAAAAATGATTGACACCAATATTAAAGGCCTATTATATATCTCACGTAAGGTTTCTAAGCTTATGGAACAACGCAAATCGGGTCATATAATAAATGTTGGATCAGTTGCTGGAAAATTTGCCTACCCTAACGGAAACGTTTATTCGGCAACTAAATACGCGGTAAATAGCCTTACACAAGGTATGCGTATTGATTTAGTAAAACACGGTATTCGCGTTTCGCAGGTTTCGCCGGGTTTGGTAGAAACCGAATTCTCGAAAGTGCGTTTTCATGGCAACGAAGAAAAAGCAAAAGATGTATATAACTGGCTTGAACCCTTAAAAGGAGAAGATATAGCAGATGCCATTTATTGGATGGCTACAAGGCCTGCCCACGTGAATATTAATGATATTTGGATTATGCCAACCGCACAAGCAAGCCCCGCTTATACAAATCAAAACACATAAAAAAGGCTCCGAACAAAATCATTCGAAGCCTAAATGTTAGCAATTAAACTTTGTATTTAAAATTTTTGAATCACTTTAGTATCAACTGAATATTTGTTGAATATTCTAATGTGATACATGCCCGCTTCTAGCTCGTTAATGCTCAATTCTCTAATAAAGTTTTGGGCATAAGGTATAATCGATTTATTGTAAACTACTTCACCACTAATACCAATTATTTGAATAAATATTGGTTCTTCAGGGTTTACTTGTTTAAATGTAACGGCAAATGCGCCTTCAGTAGGGTTCGGAGCGAAATCAAATTGTAATTTAGGAATACCTGCAGGTTCGCTAGTGCAAAACGTGGTTCTAAATTTAGGTTCATTTTGGCTAGGTCGGTAGGTTATTAATTTGGTATGAATTTGTTTTCTAATTTCTGCTTTATAGGTGTAATCTCCATTTTCTGATGAAAGTGAATTTATATCGCTAGTTAAGTTAATACCCGGAAATAAACTATCTATGAATGCCGCTTCAAAACCTATCGTGTAATTTGCTGCCGATACTTCATTTCGTTTTCGAATAAATGAAGCCGTGGCGTATTTGTGTTCTTTTAACCTACTGTTTTTAATCAAGTAGGTTTCTACCTTGCCTGCATAATAACCCGAAAAATGTTTGTAATTGTCATTTGCTTGTTGGCAGTAATAATCATTTAAATGCGAAATCAATATTTGATTGTACTCTTTAAACTGTAGCTTATAGCCAATTTCAAGCAATAGGCCTGGTTTTAGATATTGATTTTTAAGGTAGTCTTTGGCAATTTCTATATCTTTTTGAGATAATAGGCTCCAATCTTTGTCGTTGTCAAAGCGGCTCCAACCTGCCCATCTAAATGAACTGAGTTGAGACGATAAGGTTTCATAATTAATCTCGTTAAAGGCAGAGAATCCCGCTGAAACTACTGTTATATAATCTTCTGGGGTTTTGCATTCTGTCAGGTTCTTCATGCCATAGCAAAGCTTTAAAAGAGTTTCTTCAGTAGGTTTATACAATCCAATAAAATAGGGTGATTCTTTTTGATTGGCTGAGTATGAGTAAGAATACTCGGCATAGCCTAGCGAATCGTAGTTTAAGAATAAAATAGTTGACTTATTAGCAGAATAAGGTCTTTGCCATCCATACAAAGTCACCTTGTTTGTTTTAAGCACACCCTTAAAATTTTTCTTTTCAGATATGCCGTAAGTGTAGGTTGTTCTACCATCAGTTTTAGTTGAATCAAGCAATTGATAACCTACCTTAACAATGGTTTCGGCATCAAGTATTCTTTCAAAAAGAGTGGGTTCTCTAAAACAGGCTTTTGAAATTGTTGCGGTTGTAATTAATAATAATGCTGTGTAAAATGCTTTTTTCATACGGATGTGATTTAAGGGAGTTGAATAATAAATGTCAATTGGTTGAAAAGGTAACCAGTTTTTTGCGTGGATATATTTGAATAATTGATTATTGAGCTTAGGAAAATAATAAACTTCCAATTTTGTACATTTGATAAAAAAAGAACTATGAAAGCTTACAAAACCTATTTAATTTGGGTAGTTTTAACATTTACTTCATGCATGAGCGTGAATGGGCAGCAAGATTTTCATCTTAACCTTATTGACGAGGATGATCGTTTTAATTTAAGCTCAGAGTATCTTTGGAATGATGGAGAAATGTATGATGCATCAAGTTTTGTGCTTACCACTCACAACGACCAGACTGATAAAAATATGGAAACTGTATTTTATGAAGATGGGACAGTATTGTGGTCAAACACATATGATAATGGGGGCGACGATTATGGAGTAAAAATCCTATGTGATAAGAGTAATGGATTTGTTTATACTATTGGGACCTCATTTAAAACTGGTTCTAATTTAGATTTAATAATTAGAAAATTCAAAGCATCAGATGGGACAGTGGAATGGACATCAAGATGGGACGCAGGCAATAATCTTGATGAAATACCTGTGGATGCAGAATTAATAAATGGGGATCTATTCATAACTGGGTTAGCCAATCATGGTAGCCCCGAATCACATGACGATGATATTTTTGTCATTAACATCTCAAATGGTGAAGGTGGTATTATTTGGAGTTATGTTTATGATTACGCAGGTTACGATGAAAATCCAATTGGGTTTGGTAGTACGTCGTCAGATATTTATGTTGCAGGTAGTAGTTATGAGAACTCATCTACTCGTAGCATTGTTTTGATGAAATTTAGCCAATTGGGAGGAGTACCGACTGTTATTAGAGAAGCTTCAGGAAAAATAGAATATGCCACGGGGTTAAAGGTACAGGCCAATGACGTGTATTTAGTTGGAAGAAAATTCAATGGTTTGGATTATGATGCCACAATTTTCAAATATAATTCTAGTTTGATTTTACAATGGATTTACACCTTTGACTATCAGGAACGGGACGATCGTGGCATGAATTTATTCATACAAGACGAAACAGTTCATTTTTTTGCCGAATGTAAAGATGTTAATAATGGAACAGCTTCTGTACTGCTTCAGTTAGCGAAGAATACTGGTACATTACAAAATGTTAGTTATTTTGAGCCAACTGAAGAGCAAGGAAGTATTTTACTTAGAAACATCCATGTACGTAATGACTTTTCGGTTGCAGTATTTGCGAAAAAAGATAATACCAACATTGTAAAAGCATGTTTTGTAGTTTTCTATAAAGGAAAGGTGATTAGAAATTATTTTGATAATTCTCAATCGAATTTCTTTTTAAATGGTGCATCTATTTACGATAATAGCATGGTTTTGTACGGGATAAAAAATTACTCGAGCACGTATAAAAGTGAAGTCAAATTTTTTAATTTTCAATTTTATGAAACTGCTTATGATGTAATAATTGATTCAATTATGGCATCTGATAGTACATATATTGATACTGGAAAGGTTGTAAATAACCGTATCGAGATAATGTTTAGCACAGACAGTCTTAAAAGTGCATTTACAGACAACGTAAATGTTGAATTTGGTAAAATCAATGAAGTTTTTACAGCTGCCACTAGTAAGATAATAGATAGTCTTTTGGATTATCCTGATAGTGCAGGTATAATAAAAATATTTCCTGATTATACATCATCAGATACCTTAGATACAAATTATTATGGAGGTGTGTTTAGAACTCAAAATTATTATGCAAAGTTTTATTTGATTCATAGTCAGTTTGAGAACCTTGATGAATTACAAAGTAAATTATCGCAACAGAATTTTGTCGAATACACTTCTTTGGACGCGAATTTAATTCCAAATGGATTAGACCCCGATGATGAACTTTATGATGATTTTCAATTTGCATTGCACAAAAATACTAGTTCAACAAATTGGCATAGTGCTTTTACGAATGGCAATATAAATATTCAGAGTGCTTGGGACATAACCACAGGAGACCCAAATGTTAAGGTAGCAGTTGTTGAAGGACCAGTTTGTTATAAACATGAGGATTTTTCGTATGATCATACCTTAGCAAATTCTGTTGTTAAACCATCACCAAAGTATTCGACATATACCAATTGGAGCGATCACGGAACAAGGGTTGCGGGTGTTATTGGTGCACTAAATAACAATGGTATTGGCGTTGCTTCCGTTGCTGGTGGGTCCGGTTCAGCTGATGGTGTTTCCCTTTTTTCTTACGGTAAAGGAGACCATTTAATTACAAGTCAGGAATATTTAGATTTATTGAAAGCTGATGTTCACGTAATTAATCAATCATGGTATATGCTCGAAATATGGGGGGATCCTTTTCCGACTACTCATTCTGATAGGTATATTGATTTGATTAAGAAAGGTGTTATTTTGGTGACTTCGCGTGGTAATGACAGGTATCAAAGTGGAAACTTTGATGAATACCCATCTAAATTTTTTCCGCTTCAGAGCATTAGTGTTGGTGCCCATGGTAATGATGGTACGCTTTTAAAACCACACAACAATAGAGGGTGGTATGATCCAGGTGGGCAATGGGCAGATGGAAATAAAAGAAAATATTGGTCTAAGTATGGTGGTGAATTAGATTTTTTAGCTCCGGGTTGGGTGAGCCCTTATGACAATATAATAGACCACTTACCAGAAGTTGGATGTTATACAACAGATTTTGTTGATGCAACGAATCTTGACTACGATGATTACTCAACTGCGACACAAACTTCTACATCAACACCACATATTGCAGGTTTAGCTGGGTTACTAATTTCGGGACATTTTGATCATACTAAGAATGCTAATACCCTAACAGTAGAAGATATTGAAAAACTTATAGCCATGAGTTGTGTTGACATAAAGGCATCTGATGAAGATAATGATAAGCTAAATGCCGATCATGACATATTAAAAAGAGATGAAACCCATGAATATTATAGACCCATGCCAGAGGATGGCTTTGATGAATTAACTGGTTGGGGTAAAGTAAACGCTGCAAAAGCAGTATACTACTCCGGCATAAAAGTTAATGGTAGTTCTGATTTTGACTTATTGCACTACGATCAAGATGATACTGAAATTTCAATAACGCAAACAACATCTACACCTTTATTTAATGGTA
Source organism: Bacteroidia bacterium (assembly GCA_049599535.1). Taxonomy (GTDB): domain Bacteria; phylum Bacteroidota; class Bacteroidia; order CAILMK01; family JACPUW01; genus JACPUW01. Next base: position 5,358 of record JBMYOR010000186.1, read on the forward strand.
ATTTACAAGAAGTGTGTCTTCTAAATTCTCCTGATAAAAATAAAATTGATAAAAAAGTTAAGGCCTACAAGGTAACAATAACAATTGAAGTTGACATTCCATCAGGATATGTGATATTTGACCCTTGGTGGTTTACTAAAAGTGGGGAGAAGCAAGGTGGCATCTGGCAGAATAGTGTTATTTCAAATATGAAATATCCTATTGAAGAAGTAAATGTTAGAAAAAGCAATTTTGATATTATTTATAAAGATTTACCTTATCTTATGGCTTCGGACCTTGATGTAACCAACAGCACCGTAAAGTTAACAGGTTATGTGTACGAAATTGTTGAAGAAAAAATTAATGGTACTTGGCAAGCATATAGTGGTAAAAAATGGTTTCCTTTTAACCCGAGCAATGCCGGGTCAAAAGCAAAATTCGGTATTACCCTACATGTAGTAAAATCAAGTGTTGGCTATCAAGAAATGAATGGTCAACTAAATTTTGACGTATATCCAAATCCCGTTTTTGATAAGTGTTATAT
>JBMYOR010000187.1:0-5842 GCA_049599535.1 Bacteroidia bacterium
GCGAAACTAAAACCAAAGTTTTAAGCAGATTATATAAATTGTAGCACGGGTTTATTTTTTTATTACAATTTGCCGTAAGCTTGGGTTATGACTATTAAAAAAGCCATATCCACCCTGAATGTTTGTTGGATGGTTTATGGGTTCTCCAGTAATTGATGAGATTATATTACCGCCGCGCTGCCGTGCATCTAAAAATCTAAAATAATCTTCGCTAATATTAGAAAACATAAACACCATGGTGTCGGTAAAATTAAAGTCAATAATCTCTGTATTTATTTCAATTGTGCTGGTGTTATACAGTTTATCAGAAATTAGTTGAGTGTAAACCGAATTGTCTTCGCCAAAGCTAAATTGATCTTGCAAATTGTTTGGATTAAATATATTTACCACATACCAATTGTCTCCAGCAGGATCGTTAAAGGTGTAATTTAAATCATAAATGGTGTCAATAATAGTTCCTGTAGCTCTGGCTTTAATTGCTGCGGTTTCAACTTCAACTCGGTTTAGCATTTTTGAATTTGCCGTAACTGAAGTTTCCGTTTTTGGATCATAAACGTATAAATCAAAATTTTCATTTTCTTCTTCAAGTCTTAGCAAACTAAAGTACACCCCCGGTGTATTATCGTTTGATATTAGTGTATCAACTCTATTGGCATAACTTAGAACTACAATGGCATCTTTTACTAAAAACTTTTCAATGTCATTTGAGTCGAGCCCTTGACCATAGCTGCCTTCAAGAGCTGAAAAACTTCTGCTCACAGTAATTGCTATAAAATTGCCTGGAATTACTTGGCTAGATACTACCAATTTGCTTTCGGCCTGAGGTACCGTAATTTCTAAAGGCTCGGGTAGGCAAGATGTTAAAAATAGAGATATTACAGAAAATTGGGCTATATATTTAAAAAAAGAAATCATCATTTTAATTGAATTTGAAGTTATATGCAATTGAAGGAATAAAACCGAATAAGCCAGGTTGTACGTAGCGGTAGCCGTATTGTGTAAACTCAACATTTACCCTGTAAGGTGTAGCCCTATTATAAAAATTGTAAACGCCTACGTGCCACTCGCCGCTAAATTTAGCGCCTTTGTTGGCTTTAAATATTAGATTAATATCGAGCCTGTGAGATGGCGACATTACCACAGCATTGCGCGCTGTATAAACTGGGATGGTTTCTATGCCTGTAAATGATGAGTTGGGCATAAAGTATTGCCCGTTTTGAGCCGTAAATCGGGCTCCAGTGGCGTATTCCCAAACTGCCGAAAATGATAGCCTGGTACTCATATTGTACATAAAAACAGCTGAGAGATTATGCCTCCTATCGTATTTAGCATAATACGTATTGCCTTGATTTAGGTTTTCAAAGTTTCGTTTTGACCAAGATAAAGTATAGGCCAACCATCCCGTTACTTTACCTTGCTTTCGTCTCAACATAAATTCAAAACCATAAGCTTCGCCAACTCCGCTAACAAGTTCATCTTCAAAGTTATCGTTAAGTAAAAGCTGAGCACCTTCTTTATATTCAACAAGGTTGTTCATAGATTTATAATAACCTTCAACCGAGTAATTAATTTTTAGTTTATCTAATCCTCCAAAATATCCTAATGCAAATTGATTAGAGTTTTGTGGTAGTACGTTTGATGTAACAGGGTACCATAAATCGGTAGGTAAGGCAACTGAAGAGCTAGAAACACGGTGCATATACTGTTTCATACGTGAGTAGTTGGCTTTAATTGAGTGGTTTTTAGTAATAGTATATTTTAAGGCTAAACGGGGTTCAAGGCCTGCAAATAATCTACTGTCGGTAGTTGAGCCAGATATACGGGTGCCAAGGTTTAGGCTTAAATCGTCAGAAATTTCAATATCGTCAGTAATGTATAAACCGTATTCTTGGGTAAGAATTAAATCCCCTTGTTGATTTTGTAAAAAATCAGAAATATCGCCACTTGTGCTCACTATATTAGGCCTAAAACCGTGATTGAGTACCGAAGCGCCAAATTTTACTAAATGTTTGCTTCCAGCTTTCCAATCCCAGTCGGCTTTTAAACCATAATCTTGAATTTGTGATTTTATTAGAATGTTGTTACTTAAAAACGAGCCACCTATATCATATTTAAATCTGGTTTGAAAAGCAGTAATATTATGAAACAGCTTGCTGTTTTCATAAATATGATTCCATCTTAATGTTGATGTGAAATTACCCAAGTTAAAACCAAAATTTAAGCCTTCATCATCAGATTCATTTACACCAACGCTTGCGGTTGAGTCACCTTCTGTAAAACTTAAAACATCATTTCCGTAATATCCACTTAAATAAATACGATCTTTTGGGCCAATTATATAATTACCCTTTACATTAAAATCATAAAAATAATAAGGTAGTTGAGTGCCTGCTAGTTTAAAAAGTTGATCAATATAAGTTCTACGGCCAGAAATAGTAATACCACCTTTGTGCTTTACTACAGGTATATTTAGAGTAAGCCTTGATGATAAAATACCTACTCCGCCGGTAGCGCTAAATTCTTCAATTGATCCTTCGTTCATTCTTACATCCATAACAGATGAAAGCCTACCCCCAAATTGTGCAGGAAACCCACCCGAATAAATTGTAACATCTCTAATGGCTTCGTTGTTAAAAACAGAGAAAAAGCCAAATAAATGTCCAAGATTATAAACCGTAGCATCATCTAAAATTACAAGGTTTTGATCAGTAGTTCCACCTCTAACCAGCATGCCCGATTGCCCCTCGCCACCTTTGGCAATTCCGGGCATAAGTTGCGCTACTTTTATTAAATCTACTTCGCCACCAAGGCTAGGTATTTTCGAAATCTCTTCAGGCAAAATCTTTACCACACTCATTTGAGTAGATTCTACTTCGTCTTCAACATCAATCCGATCGCCTGATATGATTACTTCGTTAAGTTTTTTTGAGTAGGATTTTAGATGAATATCTTGTCTTAAATCTTTATTACTGCTTATTGTAATGTTGGTAGATTTATAACCGATATATGAAATCCGCAGATTGGTTTTTTCTGCGGGTACACTAAGGCTATAATAACCAAACGGGTTTGTAAGGGTACCCAAAGCATGCAAGCTATCATAAACACTTACACCTATAAGGGGTTCGCCACTTTTGGCATCACTTATGGTTCCGCTTACTTGTATGTTTTGAGCATAAATTGGCGACACCAATAATAACAAACTAAAAATGGTATATGTAGTAAACTTCATTATATATTAAACTTTAAACCAATTTGTGCAACACTGCTTGAAGATGTAAATCGAGTATTATCAATTTTTTGAGTTTGCATTCCAAAAGCATAGTCAAAAGCCAAACTTGCGTATTTGGTTACTCGATAATCGAAACTGATGCTCGGCGAAAAAAGCCAACCAGAATTAAGCATAAGAAAATATTTAAACCCTTGATTTTCAATTACACCATCACCGCTGGTACTTATTAGGTTTCGCGATACAGGTATATCGTACCTAAAGCCTAAACCAACGGCTCCATTAAATCTATTTTTGTTTATCCAATTAAAATGGTAGCCTATACCCACACCAAAAATTTCGTTTTTTAAGGCCAAGTTATAGTTAGCTTGCTGGCTTGTGTCAGTTACATTTTGTTTGAGAATAAATACATTGTCAAGGCGATTGCTACTGCTTAAGTTGTTTCTTATATCAATAGAAAATGAATGCTTATTTGACTCTAACAGGTCAGCTTGGCCAATTTGAAATTCAAAGCCAAAAAAGAAACCGGTATTCTTTAGTGTAATTGATGAAAGGGTGTTTGAATAATTAGTTGAAGTTGGTAAAAAACTAGTTGATTTAGAATTTTTGCTAAACTCATTGTAATCTAATCCTTTACCAGTGCTTTGTTGATTGTAAATGCCTGTTTTAAAGCTTTTTAAGCTTAAAACTGTTTGTGCTTTAATAAAAGTGGTAAATGATAACATAACCACCATTAAAATCAGCACTGACTTTTTTGTTGTTCTCATAAAATCCATTGGATTGAATGAACAGGGCTGATTTAGAATGGTTGCTTAGCTAAAAAAAGTAATTTTTAAAATTGTAAAAGAAAAAAGATAATAATTTGATTATCAAGCCTTAGAAACAGCAAGCAATATTTAAATTTTTAGTCACATAGTTTTATTCTAAAACCAAATCTCTTTTGCCAAACGGTATGTATTACAATGTGCTTCTACAATATGATTGATTTCAGGTGAGTAGCCGCCACCCATTACGGCAGTTAATGGAATATCATTTTCAAAAGCAGCTTTTAGCACCATTTCATCTCGCCTTTTACAACCTTGCATGCTCACACTCATTTTGCCCAGTTTATCGGTTTCGAGAATATCAACTCCACTTTGATAAAAAATAAAATCAGGCCTAAACATAGGGATTAGTCTGTCTAATGCCTGTTCAAGCAAACCCAAATATTCATCATCGCCAGTAAAATTGGGTAAGCCAATATCCAAATCACTTTCTTCTTTTTTAAATGGGTAGTTTTTTGCTCCGTGCATTGAAAAGGTGAATACTCGATCATCATCTTGAAAAATACTTGCGGTGCCATTTCCTTGATGAACATCTAGATCAATTACCAATACTTTTTCAACGCTTGAGTTTTCGAGTAAATAATGGCTGCCCACCGCAATATCGTTAAAAATGCAAAAGCCCTCGCCGCGGTCTCTGTAGGAGTGGTGTGTACCACCGGCAATGTTAAAGCTCACGCCATTTTCAAGCGCTTTTTGAGCCGCCATTACAGTTCCATTCATTATATTGATCTCGCGCTCTAGTAAACGAATAGTGTAGGGGAAGCCTATTTTTCGTTCTTCAAGGCGCTCTAATTTACCTGATTTGAGCTTGGTTATATATTCAGGTGAGTGCGTGCGTTCAACATGTTCTAAATTGCCTTTTTCTGGTTCAAAAAGGCTTTCTTTAGTAATTGTGCCTTCTCTTAAAAGTTGCTGCACAATAAATGGGTACTTACTCATGGGGAATCTATGACCCAAAGGCAGCACATGATGATAATATTCTGAATAGGCTATTTGAAGCATGGAAGCAAAAGAACGTTTATTTCACTTTTATGTTTTTATTGAATACTTTTAGCCTGTTGAAATAATGATTTGAAACAATTACTGACAAGCCTTTTATTATTTAGCTTAATCAGCGCTTGTATATCTGATGATTCGCCATGTGGCGATATAGAAGACAATGTGATAACTTCTGAGAAAAGGAATTTTATTTATGCGGTTGACAGCTACCAATTGCAGATTGACTCGGCCATTTACAGCTATAAACTCAATGTGCTTAAAGAGAGAAGTTATATGATCGATTTTTATGATGATTGGGGCTGTGAAGGTATGGCAGAAGTTAAAGTAAGGGCTTATTCAGATGAAGATGAAGGCATAAAAGTAGTTTACAAATGGTATTTACAAAACCCAGATGATGATTACCCTTACAGCGAAAGATTGGATGTGATTATTAGCATTTCAGAATTGAACATAGAAAATGATTTGATTTTACGCTTTAACTCTAGGTCAAGGTATCAAAATAGTGATACTATAAAAGTGCATGCTCCTGAATTAGATAACAATTACAGAGCGGCTTTGTATTCAAGAGATGGTTTAATTAAATTAGAAATTGATGAGAACATTAGCCTTATTGCTTTGCCTTAGCTTGTCAACCTTAGGTTTATCGCAAAAATTAAAAACAGACTCTGTTGACTTATATTTTGAGTACAACTTAGGTGTTGGTATTTCTACCCCATTTTACCAGTTTGCTATTGTGAGAACTGCGCTTTTGCCAGGTATGTATTTTAAACCTGCGCAAATTAGTTTTAATGTA
>JBMYOR010000188.1:0-5809 GCA_049599535.1 Bacteroidia bacterium
CCATTGGCACTAAAAACTGGGCCTGAAAACTCTTATTTAAGATTAAAGGTGCAAGCCCCACTATAGTAGTTACTGAAGTAAGTAAAATAGGCCTAAAACGACTCATTCCGGCTTTAAATAGCGCATCGCTAAGGCTCATTTCTTTTTTAAGGTTAGAGTTAACCATGGTTACAAAAACTAAGCTATCATTTACCATTACACCTATGAGCGCAATTATACCAAAGGCACTTAACATTGAGATTTGCGCATCGTGAAACCAATGACCCCAAGCAACGCCAATTACACCAAATGGTATGGTGGCGTATACCGCAAATGCTTGAGAAAAGCTTCTGAATGTAAATACAATTATGGCAAACATAATTATAAGCACAACTGGCATTACTCTTTTCATACTGCCCGCTACCTTGGCATTTTGGCGGCTTTGCCCCTCAAATGAATACTGTACCCCTGGGTATTTGGCTAAAATTACCGGCAAAAGATCATTTTCTATTTCAAAATTGATATCTGATGTTGATGCTGTAAAATCAGCCACATCAGCTTCAACTCTAATTTCTCGCATTCCATCAAGGTGATTTATACCTACCACGCCGCGTTCAATTTCATGTGTAACTAATTCTCTAAGTGGTATTTTTTGGCCTGATGCCAAGTTAATGCGCATATCCATCATTTTATCTATGCTAGATCTGTCAGACTCTTTGTAGCGCACCCATACTTTAACTTCATCTTGGCCGCGTTGTAAACGTTGTACTTCTGCTCCAAAAAAACCAGACCGCACTTGCCCTAAAATATCTTGCAGCTGCAAGCCCAACACCTTAGCTTGTTCGTTTAACTTTAGTTTTACCTCATTTAAACCCGGTAGGTCTGATATGGTAACATCTTTTAAAACCGACATGCTATTAAGCGAATCAAAAAGATCGGCCTTAGCCTGCTCAAGCACTGGTAAGTTATGCCCCTTTAGCGAAACTGAAACCGCTTTACCAAAAGCGGCAGCTACACCAAAGCCCACATTTTCGGCACCGTAAACCGTGCCCGTTTTTTCGCGAATCATATTGGCGATTTGAAAACTCACCTTGGTTCTAGATTCTCCATCAATTAAGTTTACACCCACTTTACCCTCATAAGTTGATGGCCCCAAGGTAATTTGCACGCTATTGATTTCATTAACAGTATCGCCGCGCTCGGCTCTAATATCTTCATTTACTTGCCAAACAGCTTTTTCAATATGCTCTAACCAACCTTGCGTAATGTGTTCTCTTGTGCCTGCTGGCATTTTTAAGCTTACATCTAAATCGTTTCGTTCAATGTTCGGAAAAAAGGTGGTTCCCACAATTCCGCCACCTATGGCACCAAATGTTAAGAGCAACAAACAAATTGAAAAAAGCAGGGTAAAAACCCAATTAACCATAAAAAACTTATAAACTGGCTGAAAATACTTATCCCTTAAACGGGTAAGCCAAGCATTCATGTAAACGGTAAACTTATCTTTTTTGGCATCGCGTTTTAATGCTTTTGAATGCGCCACGTGAGCAGGTAAAATAAGCGCTCCTTCAACTAATGAAAACAATAAAGTAGCAATTACAACAAAGGCCATATTGGGCGCAAACTCCCCAAGCCTACCATCCATAAAAAAGAAAGCACCAAAGGCAGCTACTGTGGTTAAAATAGCTGAGACTACTGCCGGAAAAACTTCCATAGTGCCAACCACGGCTGCTTGTAAGGGCTGCATACCTTCTTCATACTTCTGAAAAATATTTTCGCTAATCACAATACCATCATCAACCAAAATACCTACTACCAAAATCATCCCAAAAAGCGATATTACGTTTATAGACAAACCGTAACTCCCAGCCAAAATAAACATACCTGCAAACGAAATAGGAATACCTAAGGCAACCCAAAAGGCTAATCTTCTATCTAAAAAAAATGCCAATACCACTACCACCAAAAAGGCACCTAACAGTCCATTTTCAGTTAAAAGGCTAATTCGTTGCCTTAAATTTACAGAGCCGTCTCGTACAATTTCAGCTTTTATATTTTCATTTCGAGCATTAAACTCATCAATGTAATCGTACAAGTAATTATTAATTGAAATAATATCTTCTTCAATAGTGTTTTGCACTGTTACCACAACTGCAGTGTTACCGTTATACCAGTTTCTATTGGGCAAATCGCTCCATTTATCTACCACATCGGCTACTTGGCTTAGTCGTATAACTGTACCATCGGCATTAGATTTTACTATTATATCTTTTAAATCATTGGCATAGTATGATTTTCCTCTGCCGCGCACCAAAAGCTCTTCATTTGTCCCCTTAATTGTACCCCCTGTTACATCTACATTGGCACGTTTTATGGCTGATGAAACTTCGGTAAATGTAAGATTATAGGCCCTTAAATCATCTTCTCTAAAACTTACTTCAATTTCTTCGTCAGGAAAACCGCTTATCGAGATTTTTGAAATCCCGTGCCCACCGGGTCTGTTGGTCCAAAGCCCAATTCGTTCTAAAAATTCAAATATTGATTCAAAAGCGGGTTGTTTCTCTAGGTTATATACTGATCTAAGTTCCGTTTCAACTTGCTGTGCTTTTTGCTTTAGTGTTTTTAAATCTACATCGCCACTCAAGGCAAAGCTCATTGAAAAATTAAGCCTTTCACTGATAAAAACCACTGGCGGTTCCATTGTAGCCGGAAACGAAGGGATTTTATCTACCGCATTTTTCACATCCATCAAAATGTCTTGCGTTTCAAACTCCTTTAACACTTCAACAGTTACTACGCCAACGTTTTCGTTTGATACTGACGAAACCCGCTCTATACCAGTAAGGCCTTTTAGGTTGTCTTCGATTTTTAAAATAATCCCTTCTTCAATTTCTCTGGGCGAAGCACCCGGATAAGTAACCTGTACGTTTATTATCTTACTCTCGGCTTCGGGAAACATGGTTGACCGCAGGCCAGTCATCCCAAAAAAACCGAAAACAAGAATAAGCACCAGCAACGTATTGCCTAATACAGGATACTTAAGAAAGTATGATATTAATCCTCTCATTGCTGTTAATTATTGATTTGAAGAGCTTTTGCCCTGGTTATCATCAGATTTAATTGAAACTCTTATCCCTGTATTTGCCCCATCAAAAAGGGTTTTCATCACCCTGTCGCCATCTTTTAATTGATTGGTAACCAACTCGTTTTCACCAACAAAAAGTGGTTTAATTTTTATGGCTTTTAGCTGGTTGTTTACAATTACAAAAGTTTCAGAATTTGAGTTTACCATGCCTTTTGAGAGCATAAACACATTGTTAAAAGGCTCGGTTAAAATATTACCGCTTAAATACATGCCTTCTTTTAGTCTTTTATCATCAACTTGCACAATTACCTTAGCGCTTTGGGTATTGGCATCAAGGGCATCGCTAATTCTAATTACTTTACCCTTAAAATCACCGCTAATTTGGTTTGAAGCCAAAACCACTTCAGACCCCACAGCTACATAAGGTAGGTGACTTAAATCAATAGCAAATTCAATTTCAAATACACCTTTTTTAATAAATGAACCTAGTTTTTGCCCTGCTCTAACCAATGTACCTGGATTTACAAAAGACTCAGCCACCGTACCTGTATATGGCGCTGTGATAGTGTATTTTGCCAACCTTGCTTCTTGACTTTTAATAGTGTAATATTGATTGAGCACACCCTGAGTTGATAGAAAATATTTTTCTTTTCCGTTTGATTCGGGAATTTGAACCATTGGCGATTTAACCGAAAAGTTTTCGGTATACGTTTGCCAAGCGCTAAAAGCATTTGGATAATCAAGTTTAAGGTCGGGCAATATTCTTGTAAGTACGCTTAAAAAATTGCTTTTAGCACTTTGTAAACTCAAGCTCATTTCGCTGTTATCAATACTAATAAGCACCTGCCCTGCCTTAAAATCGTTGCCTACTTTAAATTTATCAGATGATTTTTGCAGATTACCAGAAACTTCGGCATAAATCTCGATTCTATCTTTAGCTACTGCCTTGCCCGTAACCGGAATACTTGCCCTAAGGGTATCGTTTTTAACAGTAATATACTCAATTGACCTAACGGCAGGTGGTGGTGATTTTCTTTCAGATGTCTTTTTTAAGCTGCTTAAATAGCGCATGCCAAATACTCCTAAAAGTAAAAATGCTATACCAACTACAATAATTATTTGCCTTTGCTTCATCAGATTATTGATTTATATTTTTTGAATTTTCTATTATTTGATTTAAAACCTTTTTAGTGGTTTCAAGTTCACTTTGTTTAATATTTTGGGTCATTTCGTGCAAGGTTTTGTGCACACTTTGCATTAATTCAGGCACTACTAATTTGCCTTGTTTAGTTAATGTAAGCACCCTATTTCTGCGATCGTTCTGATCTATCTCTTGCTTAATCCATTCCCTTTTCACCAAATCGTCAACTGCTCGTGTAACTTGAGTTTTATCGCCAAGCATCATCTCTACCACCTCGCTTTGTAGCAAATTGCGTTCAGAAAAATGGTACAACTTGGCCAAAATAAACCATTGGGCTTTTGTTAAATTATGGCCAGCTTCACTAAAGTTTTCGAGCAGCCTTGTAGTTAAGGCTTTTACCGAATGAGCTAATAAATAGCCCAAAAATTGCCTGGGTTGAATCTCGTTTTACAAATCGAGCGCAAAAGTATTAGTTTCATTTGCAACTGTTTCAGTTTTAATCAATTTTCACTATTACCCCACACGCCTATCTTTAAAATATGCACGATTAGTCGATTAATTTTATTGAAAAAACATCTGAAAATCGTGCTCTACTATTTTAGATTTTCTGAAAAAAAAATGAAAATGTTTAAAAAGATTTTTAACCAAACGCTGATTCTTGTTTTTGTATTTGTTTTATGTGTTCCAGATAAGGCCAAAAGCCAAGATTTTTATCATGGAGCCGGAATACAAATGAATTATTTATGGTATAATTTAAATTATGAATTACCCGGTAGTGGTGGCTCAGATGAGTTTAGCCTGCTCTCTACGCCTGGCTTATTTTACAAAGCCACATTGGCGTTTAACGACAATTTTGCTTTGAGCAGTTATCCTTTTTTAGGGGTAAGCCTAGCTGTAAATAGTCGCGGTGGTGGCGGTGGTGGTTTTGGAGTGCAAATTCCAGTTTTGGCCGAGTATTATTTTGGAGATATTGATGAAACTGGCCTTTTTGTAAGTGGTGGCTTTTCTTATGGATATATTTTGGATCTAGACCTAAATGATGCTGCTGGAGTTTTTGGACCACAATTTGGAATTGGTGGCCATTTTTATGTACTTGAGAAGTTTATTGGGGCTAGACTTACATATACTCATGGTTTAAATAAGGCTAGCGTTGATGAAAGTGCTACGGTAATATCAAATAGACGTGGTTTATTAACTATTGGAGCGTACTACCCTTTCTTTTAAAACAAAAGAAGGTTTAATTAACATTAAAATTCAATCAGCTTAGCTGAAACTAAGCGCTATTATAGCTGTAATTTAATCATTTTGTTTTGCTTATAATTATTACGGTGCTACGCATTGCAATCAAAGTAACTTGGTTTGTTGTAACCTAAACCTTGGTTATTAGCCATAATGCATAATATTAAAGTTTAAAAGCCACCAAAATTGGTGGCTTTTTTATGCAGCGCAATTACTTTTGCGCTTTACTCAAGGGGTGCCCCTAAATTTTTTAGGGGCTGAGAAATACCCTCTGAACCTGATCCGGATAATGCCGGCGAAGGGATGAGCATTCTCAATGCCGTATGGCAATCCTCTTGATTTTATTAAAACGAATAAAATTAAGA
>JBMYOR010000189.1:0-5792 GCA_049599535.1 Bacteroidia bacterium
GTTAATATTTGATCGCCATTTACCAGTTTTACCTGATAAACACCTTTGTTTAGTAGTGTAAGGTCCATTTCTTCTGCCAACTTATCACCTACACCAAAATCAAATGTTTTTACAATTCTTCCTTGGGCATCAATTATTAAACACTCTACATTACTCGGGTTTACGGCATCAATATTTATAAAAATATTACCCATGGTTGGGTTAGGATAAACAGCAAAATCTAATAATTTACTCGAATCGTAATACTCAACATATATGGTATCTGAAATTAATTTACAACCTTGAAATTGTGCAGACAGAAAGTAAAAGTTACTTTCATTAATCCTAAGCTTTTTATTTTGTTGTTCAACTAAATCGTAGGCATTAATGCCACTATTTTTATACCAGTTGTAAACATCAATTGAATCAGTATTAGCGCTTATAACACCATCATTATAAATTAAACGAATAGAATCAGGTATTTGTTTGATCTCAACATTCACCGTATCAGACCTATTCGTACATCCAAAATCATTGGTAACATCTAACCAAAAGGTACCATTATCCATTACCCAAATGCTTGATTCGGTAGCGCCATTATTCCATTGGTAGTTGGCAAACAACGATGTTGGCTCTAACAGTACAGAATCAGAAGGACAAATGGATACTGACTCATTAAAATTTAATTTAGCTACAGGAAGGGCAATTGTTGTAATAAAAGCTGAATCCATACCTTGGCAACCATTATTATCGGTTACCAAAACACTATTATATCCTGCAGAGCTAACGCTTATGGTTTCTTGATTAATTGAGTTTTTCCAAAGTATTTGATTGTAGCTGTTTATAAGGCTAAGTTCCACACTTTCTCCTACACAAATTGAATCGTTACCATTAATTAAAATACTCGGCAATGGATTTTCAAAAGTGCTAAACGCTGCATTTTCAAGGCTTTTGGTACAGCCCGAAATATTAGTAACTGTAAAACCGTAGCGCTCATTGCTTTTAATCACTTTACTGTTTATTACAGTACTATCGGTCCACAATATTTTGTTGTTGGTATTATCTGAAGTTATCAATAAAGTCATTGAGTCGCCATTACAATTACCTGAAATCAAAAGGGTATCTATAATAAAAGATGGCTTTTGATAAAACTCAACATTAAAATCTTTTGACTCGCCAAAGCACTGATTGGTATCTTGCACAATAACCTTAATTATATCACTTTGTGTAACCTTTATGGTAGAATCAAAACTGCTCGTACTCCACAAATAGTTGGCGTAAGGTTTTGTAAGCGCTAATTCAAAAGTATCGCCAGTACAAAAAGGAGTATTGGCCGAAGTAATAATAGGTTGGGGTAAATCAAAAACGGTAACATTTATGGCAGGTGATCTACCGCGGCAGCCGGCACTATCAATCACTATAACCTCATAACTACCACTTTGCTTGGCAAAAATACTTGTACTTGTTTTGCCATTGCTCCACAAGTACTGCTCATAACCCGATGGCGAAAGCAGCTCTAAACTATCGCCATTGCAAAAAGATGTTTTGCCACGTGCAATACTCCAAGGCCTAGGCACAAGTAAGGGCCGTGCGTTGGTGTAAAAGGTATCAGAGTTAAAAATACAACCAATGCTATCGGTAGTTTTTAAGTAAAAAGTATCTGAAACTTTTATTGAAATATTGCTGGTTTTGTTGCCATTGCTCCATGAATAAGCACTATAATTTGGATCGGCTTGCACATAAAAACTATCACCCAAGCAAAATGAATCGTTGCCTTCAAAAGTTAATGGAGCGGGCACGCCCACATATACTTGAAAACTATCGGACGATTGACGCTTGCAGCCAAACACGTTTTGCACTGTAAGTGATATTTTTTGAGTACTATCAAGTTTGATTTGATTGTTGCTAGATCCGTTTGACCAAATGTATTTTGATTGATTAGAAGGCCCCACTAAAGAAACCGTATTTGGAAAACAAACTGACGATTTACCTAAGGCGCTAATTGAGAACGGAGAAGGTAAAGGGAGCACCGAGATTCTGAACGGCGATGATTGATTTACGCATCCATTTGAATCAGTAACATCAACTACTAAGCTTAAATCTTGCTTTACCATAAAGCCACTGCTTGTTGATTTATTGCTCCATAAGTATTTGGTATATGATTTTTTTGTGGTAATAAAACTTGAATCACCTTGGCAAAATGAATTACCGTTTAGCCCAATTATTTCAGGATTTGGCAAGTTGTATACGTTTAGGCTAAATGTATCAGATTTACCAATACATCCATTAGAATCTATTACGCTCACATAATAATTGCCGCTGGCATTTGTGCTAATATTACTTGCATTTTGGCTTGTATTCCAAATATAACTTACGTATTGATTTGTGGTAGATATGAGCCTAGGACCAAGGTTTTCGCAAAAACTTAAGGGCCCATTAGCTGCCAATTTTGGTTGCGGGTTTGAGTTTACTGTTATATTAAATGCTCTTGTGCTATCTACACAGCCAAATTTAGTTCTAAGTATTGCCTTATAGCTACCGGTATTACTAATTACTCTATTAATACTGCTATTATTATCGTTCCAACTAATGGTACTCGTGCTATCATTTAAATTGATAATAAATGAGTCGCCCTGGCAAAAAGTGGTAGATCCAATACCAAAAGCAGTGGTATCGGGCATATTATACTTGTTGATTTTAATAGTATCTGAATTATTTTTACAACCATTATTATCAGTTACACTTACATAATAAGTGCCACTTGTATTTGTAGTAATTTTATCTGATGTTCGGCTGGTGTTCCATAAATAACTTGCATACTTATTGGTAGTAGTTATAAGCCTAGGCCCAAGGTTTTCGCAATAGTTTAATGCTCCGTTAACTGTGAGTTTTGGCTGTGGATTTGAGTTTACTGTTATATTAAATGCTCTTGTGCTATCTACGCAGCCAAATTTATTTTTAAGTATTGCTTTATAACTACCCGTAGTGTTTATTACTTTTTGGAAGTCTGTACTTCTGTCGTTCCAATTAACTGTGTTGGTTGTATCTTTTAAATTGATAATAAATGAGTCGCCTTGGCAAAAAGTGGTGGCTCCTATTGTAAGGGCTGCAGTATCTGGTAAATCAAACTTGGTAATTTTAAGGGTATCAGAAAAATTAGAGCAGCCGTTGTTATCAGTTACTTCAACCCATAAGCTGGCAGTCTTTTTAATATAAAAGCTTCTGCTGCTTTGGCCATTTGACCATTTGTAGCTACTAAAGTTTTTGTTGGTGCCTATGAGAACTGAATCTTTATTACAAAATGATAATCCTTTATTACTTGTTACTTGCGCAATTGGCAACGGATCAACTGTTATTTTAACACTATCGCTTACTGACCTACAATTGTTGGTATCAATAATATTGAGGGTATAAACCCCGCTTTGATTTGCGTAAAAAGACTGAGTGGTAGCGGTGGTATTTGCCCAAGAAAATGAATTAAAGGCTCCTGAAAAATACAAACGAATACTATCGTCTGCACAAAACTTAAGTGCCTTATTATAAAGAATACTTGCTTGGCTTTTGGCAAAAAAATCAGCAGTAAAGGTATCAGATTGCACCTTGCACCCGCTCAGTGATAATGCAGTTACATAATAATTTCCGCTCTGTTGTGTGCCTATAGCCCGTGTAGTATCTCC
The DNA here is from genome assembly GCA_049599535.1 of Bacteroidia bacterium. GTDB lineage: Bacteria > Bacteroidota > Bacteroidia > CAILMK01 > JACPUW01 > JACPUW01. The sequence goes on from JBMYOR010000189.1 coordinate 3,657, forward strand.
TGTACTCCATTTATAAGCTGTAAAACCTGTATCCACCTGTAAATTCAAGGTTTCGTAAAAGCAAAAAGGCCCTTGAGCACTAGCTTTAATTTTAAGCGAATCAATGATTTTTTGTGTTGTAATAATGCTTGATGTATCTGTACAACCATTAGTATCTGTAGCAATTAGAAAAACATTGCGGTTTTTACCCACTTTTATGCTTTGGTTTGAGCTACCGGTTGACCATAAGAAATTTGAATAACCTGCTGGCGCAGTGAAGGTAACACTATCGCCATTGCAAAACTTTACGGGGTTAACACTGCTTATTACGGGTGGTGTTGCAAAAGTATTGCTCACAAATACCGAATCAGAATCAGAGCAATTAAAACCGTTGAACACTACCACCTTGTACCAGCCCGTTTTGGCAACTTTTATTGAGTTGGTAGTAGCTCCTGTACTCCATTTATACGCATTATAACCTGTACCAACGTCAAGTGTTATTTGGTTAAACTTTCTACAAAAATTAGTGCTGCCCGTATTGCTCATAATTACCGGGTTGGGCTTTGGAATGGCTTGTATATTTATGTTATTTGAAGTATCTAAACAACCATTAGAATCTATTGCGGTGAGAAAATACTTACCACTTTTAAATACTGCAGTTCTCAAAGTAGTATCTCCGTTGCTCCATTTTAGGCTTTTAAAGTTCGTTACTCTTCCCCTAAGCCTTGCACTATCTCCGCTGCAAAACTGAGTTGGATCTAATGATTGGATTGTAGGATTTAGTGGTGTGAACTGGGTCAACTCAAAAGAGTCTTTAACCCCGCCCGAACATCCATTACTGTCAGTTATTATTACATAGTATTTACCTGGGTCTTTTGCTATTAAGGTATTGCCCGAATTTTTAACGGGCGACCACTCATATTTCGCAAAACCACTATCTACTTTAAGGGCAACCGAATCGCCTTTGCAAATGGTGGCACCTTTTGGTAAACTTAATCTGGGTTCATAATTACAGCCAAATTGCAAAAGTGCAATGTCAGAAGCTCCAGCTAACCTACCTTGATAGGCATTTTTAGTTGGGAAGTCTGAATTATTGACCGTAGATAAAATAATAGTGGCTTCATTTTGCGAATTAACGCTGATAAAAGGAGTGTTATCAAATGACTTTTTGCCCCCAATGTATGTCGCATACTTAATATTTAGCGATGTGTCCATGACCATGTATCCAATCTCACCTTGATTGGTACCTATATAAAAATTAGAACCTTGTTTTTTTAAAGCATCGGCTGTAGTTCTAATAGAATCACTTGATACTTCGCACACCACGTGCAGGTTTAAGTCTTTGTCAACTGTTATATCTGTTATTCCTCTTCCAAAACTTTGAGATTGCGGTGAATCGAAAGAAACTCTTTGCGCGGTTCCTGCAGTATCAAATATGGCCATAAAGGCACCCTGAAGATTTGCCTTTCTAATCCAAGTGTTCTTTTTGTCTGGAAAATTATTTTGAAAATTAGAACTGCCGATAGCCAACTTGTCATCGTTAATAAATGAGATGCCAATCCCAGCGAATCCATTAGTGCCACTTGGTGGGCATAGATAAGTGCTCCACATTAAATTGCCATTAGATTTAAAACAAGAAGCAACAATCAATAAATTGAAGTTGGTTGTAGCACTGTCGGCGTAAGGTTTTTTTAAAGGGTAGTCGGTACTTTGAGCGAAACCTACAAGTGCAATCTTATCTCCTTTGGGGTTCACGTCTATTCTAACGCGTCCATTTTCAGAGTCTGACCCTCCTAAAAGGGTGCTCCAAACTAAAGTGTCTTTATTATTAAAACACATTAAGCCAAAATCACTAAAACCCTTACGAGTAGTTTGAAAAGAGTTTCCTTTTAAAGGGAAAAAACCAGATGATCTTCCAAAAAGATATACTGTTCCTAATGTATCTGTAGCTAAATTGGCTTCGGCCAAGGGTGTAAAAGTTGAGTATAATAAATTTCCATTTCTATCAAAGCGGGTGTAGGCGCCATTTTTAGGATTACTTTTATTTCGAGCATTTGAAGTTATGGGAAAAGTTGTACCAAACCCTGCCAACGATGTGCAATGGATTATTCCTTTATTGTCAATATCTAGGTCAAGTACCAGGTCATTATTCGCACT
>JBMYOR010000190.1:0-5778 GCA_049599535.1 Bacteroidia bacterium
TAGATGGTTTTTAAGAGATGTATGGCCTTTGGTTGAATCTAAAAATGTAAAGTGTTTTTTTGCAGGTAGGCATATGCCAAAAGATATTGAAGCCTTGGCAGGTGAAAATATTAAAATTTTGGGCGAGGTTAAAAGTGCAAAAGACTTTTTAAATCAGCTTGATTTATTAATCGTGCCCCTACAATCGGGCAGCGGAGTTAGAATAAAGGTGCTTGAAAGTATGGCCTATGGCTTGCCTATTTTGGCTACTAAAATGGGGTATGAAGGCATTCATGCTCAAAATGGAGTTTCAATATTAGAAGCCAACACCGCGCAAAATTTCGCCGCTAAAATTGATCAAGTTGCTAATAATCAAGTTGATTTGAATGCACTTGCCCAACAGGCACAAGTGGTGCTTACAAAGCAGCATTCACCCATAAAGGCGGCTGAGTTATTGGTTACAAAAATTTCAAAATCAAAAAGCGAATGAAAATCTTGATTCTAACATCAAGGTTTCCTTACCCCTTAGAAAAAGGAGACAAACTGCGCGTTTATCATCAAATTAAGGGTTTGGCAAAGGAGCATGAAATTATATTATGCTCTTTGTCTGATAAAAAGGTAAAGCAAGAATACTATGATCAGCTAAAGCCCTATTGCAAGTCAATTCACGTTTTTGTGCTTAGTAAATTAGGGAGTTACATTAGAGTTTTATGGTGGTTTTTAAAAGGCAAATGCATACAGTTGGCTTATTTTACCAATAGCCGTGTTAAAACACAGATCGAAGAAGTTATTTTTAACGAGAAACCAGACCATATTTACTGTCAATTGGTAAGAATGGCAGAGTATGTAAGTGATATTTTCCATATTCCTAAATCTATTGATTATATGGATGCCTTTAGCAAGGGTATGGAAAGGCAAGCCGCAGATAGCCCTTTTCCTTTAAGTTATGTATACGGGCAAGAAGCCAAGAGACTTAAGGAGTATGAATCAAAGGTTTATTATGATTTTGAATTACGCACCATTATATCAGAGCAAGATAGATCTTACATAAAAAATCCATTTAAAGAGAATATCGAAATTATTCCGAACGGGGTTGATATTAATGGATTTAGTTATCAAAAAAGAACATTAAAGCCTGTAGATTTATTATTTGTAGGCAATATGAGTTATTACCCAAATGTAAAAGCAGCTGAGTACTTAGTTGATCAAATTAAACCGGCTTTGGCACAAAAAGGGTACAGTTTAAAAATTGAAATTGCAGGTGCTAACCCAGCTCAGCAGGTACTTGAGCTTAATGGTGAAAATGTAAAAGTAAGCGGCTGGGTAGATGATATTGTTGAAACCTACCACAGTGCAAAAGTTTTTGTGGCCCCGCTTTTTCATGGTAGCGGATTACAAAATAAAATTTTAGAAGCCATGGCCTGTGGTGTGCCGGTAATTACTACCACACAAACCAATAATGCCATAAAAGCAAAGCCAAATTCCGAGATTTTATTGGCCGATAATGCTCAAGAATTTGCAATGGCAATTATTAAGCTAATGGGCAATAGTAGCGAGTACTCAATACTGCAAAAGAATGCACGTACTTTTGTTGAACAGAATTATAGTTGGAACGTTTTTGTTTCGAAACTTAACAACGCCATAAAGCAAATTGAATGAAGTTAAATACCATTGACGAAGCGCTTGAAGATGTAAAAAAGGGCAAAGTAATTATTGTTGTTGATGATGAGGATAGAGAAAATGAAGGTGATTTTTTAATTCCTGCAAGACATGTAACACCTGATGTAATCAACTTTATGGCTAAAGAAGGACGCGGTTTAATTTGTGCCCCTGTAATTGAGTCAAGAGCCAATGAGTTAGAACTTACCTTAATGGTAGAGTCAAACACTGCTTTGCACGAGACCCCTTTTACCATTCCCATAGATTTAAACGGACACGGTTGCACTACCGGTATTTCGGCACACGATAGAGCCAAAACCATACAGGCTATTATTGACCCTAATACTAAGCCAAGTGATTTTGGTAGGCCAGGTCATATTTTTCCTTTAAAAGCCAGAAAAGGTGGCGTATTGAGACGAGCAGGCCATACCGAAGCTTGTATTGATATTGCAAGGCTCTGTGGTTACGAACCCGCAGGTGCCATTGTTGAAATTATGAATGACGACGGTACCATGGCAAGGTTGCCACAGTTATTTGAGTTGGCCAAAAAATTTGATTTAAAGGTGATTAGCATTGCCGATTTAATCAAGTACCGAATGTCAAAAGAAACCTTAATTGAAAGGCAGATTGATGAAGTAGAAATGCCAACCGAATACGGTGATTTTAAAATGGTGGCTTTTAAACAAATAACTACTGACGAAACCCACCTCGCTTTAGTAAAAGGTGAATGGAACGAGCAAGATGAAGTACTGGTAAGGGTGCATTCGTCATGCGTTACCGGAGATATTTTTGGATCGTGCAGATGTGATTGTGGCGAGCAATTGCATAAGGCCATGCGTATAGTTGAAAAAGCCGGCAAGGGAGTTATTTTATACATGAATCAAGAAGGTAGGGGAATTGGACTACTAAATAAGCTAAAGGCCTATAAATTGCAGCAAGAAGGCTACGATACTGTTGAAGCCAATTTAAAACTCGGTTTTAAAATGGATAACAGAGATTATGGCATTGGTGCTCAGATTTTGTGCAATTTGGGGCTGAAAAAAATAAAGCTTATTTCTAATAATCCTGCAAAGCGCACAGGACTAGTAGGTTACGGGCTTGAGATTGTGGGCAGAGAACCCCTTGAGATTGAGCCAAATGAACACAATGAAAAATATCTAAAAACCAAAAGAGACAGAATGGGGCATGAGATATTAGAAAAAAAGTAACTTTAAAAACAGGTGGCGTCAAGCCTTAACCCGCTATAACCAACTGATTGTTTAAAAACTAATAATCACTACTTGTAAGTAACTATGGTTTTTAAGCTATTGTATGGTTGAGTGCACAAGAATACCACGTTGCTATTTAAATAATTTATGAGTAAAAACCGCAATTCAATAATCTGAATTGCGGTTTTTTTATAGGATATAGTTGTTTTTTCTAGTTTAAATAAATTACCGTATCATCACACGTTCTTTATTAATAATTGATAGTAAGGGGGCGCAATCCTACTTGGGGCAAACCCAAAATGTATAAAAGCATTTGGCCACTAAATATGATGAGTCTCTTTATTATAGCCTGGCTTCTAGCAATTTTTGTAATGCTACAGTTTTTGATTTTGCTATGTTATTGCCAATTATTTCGTCAGCAATTTTTGCTTTTTCCATAACTAAAGTGCGGTGGCAGTTATTTATCACTAGATCAATATCGTGGCTAATAAATATTATTGAGAGCCCTTGTGTTTTGCAAAGTTTTATGAGCAATTCAATTATTTGCTGTTTCAAATACGCATCAAGGCTCGATACCGCCTCGTCGCAAATTAATATTTTAGGACTACTGCAAAGCGCTCGTGCTATGCAAAGCCTTTGCTTTTGACCTCCGCTTAGTTGATATGGGTATTTTTGACCGTGATCTAAGGGGAAGCCTACTTCATTTAGTATAGCATCCGCTCGTTTTTTTCTCTCAGCTTTTGGTTTTAATCCAGCTACTTTTAAAGCTTCTGTTATAGCTGAGTAGGCTCTTTGAGATGGGTCAAGCGCCGAACCCGGTTGCTGAAATATAAGTTGAATTTTACCTTTTTCATAGGTAGGTATGGGCAATGTATTTCCTTGTTCTAATCCACATAATATTTTAGCTAAAGTACTTTTACCACAACCTGATGAGCCTACAATTCCTAATATTTCGCCTTTTTTTAATCGTAATGAAATATCATTTAAAATCGTTTGGCTTTTGTTGTAGTAAAACGAAATATTATTAATTTCAAGTGCCAATTCATTTTTAGGCTTTATTAGTTCTATTTCTGTTAAGTTGTTATAATTAGAGTTTTTAGCTTCTGTTAGCCTTGATTGTTTAAGTTCATAGGTTTTTGCTTGCAAATAGGTCAATACTTTGGGGTCGTGCGTAATCATAAGCAGCGCAGTGCCGTGAGTTTTATTAAGCTCAATGAGTATATCTAATATTTGTTTTTGCGAAACCGAATCGAGCGATGTGGTAGGCTCGTCAGCAACAATAAGCTGAGGTTTGGTAATTATGGCCATAGCAATCATTAGCCTTTGCAATTGACCACCCGAAAGCTCATGTGGAAACGCTCTGAGCGTTTCAGCATTAAGTCCAAGTGTTTTTATCGCTTCCGTAACTTTGTTAAGCGCTTCATTTTGTTTTAAGCACAAGTGTTTTTGGGCCACTTCAATAATTTGTTTTCCGCAGCGCAAAACAGGGTTAAAGGCCAATTGTGGCTCCTGAAAAATCATACCCAGTTTTTTGCCGTAAATATGTTGGTGCGCTCCCCTTTTTTTATTGATTAAACTAACAGGTTTTTCATTATCATAAAAAGTAATGGAACCGCTTTGGTGCACTTTTTCAAATTGCCACGCATTAAAAATCGATTTAGCTAAAACTGATTTGCCAGAACCCGAAGGCCCAACAAGCCCCACTATTTGCCCCTTATTTATGGTTAAATAAGCATTATTTAAAATGCATTGCCGGTTTTTAGGGCCGCCAAAGCTTAGGCTAAAATCACTAATTTGCAGTATGGGCTTGGCGTTTGAAATCATTACTTGCTTCAATATTCGGCAATGGTACTTTTGCATAAAATATTTGAGTGGATTTTTCTTCAACCATAGCAGCAATTGCTACCCCAACGGGGGTTTCAGCAACGGGTATGATTCGCGTTTCGGGTGCCGATACTTTTAAACTTGTACAAAAAGCATTTAAAGGCAAAAAACTGGCAGAGCAAGAAAGCCACACCATGCACTTTGGCAGAATAACTGATGCTAATGCACAGGTAATTGATGAAGTGGTGATTGGTATTTTCAAGGCTCCACGGTCATTTACTGGCGAAAATGTGGCGGAAATTAGCTGCCATGGCTCACCTTACATATTGCAAAGGGTAATGGAGCGCTTGTATGAAGTAGGTATTCGGCAGGCTGCCGCAGGTGAATTTACCAAGCGTGCTTTTTTAAATGGTAAAATGGATTTAACCAAAGCCGAAGCTGTTGGAGATTTAATACATTCAGAGTCTCAAGGAGCACATTTATCGGCTATTAATCAGCTAAAGGGCGGAATAAGCGATAAAGTGAAAGAGCTTAGAGAAGAGCTGGTAAAGCTTACCTCACTTTTGGAATTGGAACTTGATTTTGGCGAAGAAGATGTAGAGTTTGCTGATAGAACCCATTTAACCGATTTGCTTGGCAGGATTAAGGCGGAGGTAAAAACACTCATTGCTTCATTTAGCACGGGTAAAATGGTGAAAAACGGGGTGCAAGTGGCTATTGTGGGTAAACCAAATGCGGGAAAATCAACCTTACTCAATGTCATTTTAAAAGAAGAAAAAGCGATAGTAAGTTCAGTTGCAGGTACAACCCGAGATATAATTGAAGATGTAGCGGAGATTGAAGGAATTTTATTCCGCTTTTTTGATACGGCAGGTTTGCGAGAAACTACCGACGAAGTAGAAGGTATTGGCATTGAGCGCGCACGTAAAAAGATGGAGCAAGCGCATTTAATCATTTACTTGTACGATGTAAATGAAATGAGCGAGCAGGAACTTAAGCTTGAAATTGAGGCGCTACCAAAAGACAAACCAATGGTAGTTGTGGGGAATAAGATTGACCTATTACAAGAATTGGTGAAGAATGTATCTACCCAACTATACATTTCTTC
>JBMYOR010000191.1:0-5772 GCA_049599535.1 Bacteroidia bacterium
TACTCCAAACCTTGAACGACAAACTTTTTTAAAAATCACCCAAATGGGTGATAAATACTAAAAACAATTTACCCATTTTTGAACCTAAAGGTTACCATATGAAAACACTCAAAAAAATAGCTGTTCTATTAACCCTTACAAGCCTCGCCTACTTACAAGCCTGCCAAGAAGGATGCCGTCCTATTGATAAGTCTAAAGAGAGAATAAGCGAAGAAAACAGAGCCAAAATGGCTTACACAGGTACAGAAACCTTGATTTTTATAGAAATTGATAACGGTGATAGCACGGAGCTTACATTCGAGCCAACTACATCCTTTGATTCAATGCTCTTCAGCTACTCTTATTATGAAGCGCCTAATGGTGATGAGTGTATTGGGTACGAATTTGGTGAGGAAGTACTTTACAGAAAGTATCAATGCCAAGAGCGGCCTAATTGGTTTTTTGAGACAGCAATTACAGGCGAAACAGAGCAAGTTTTACTTCGCTTTGATGAGTTGCAATACTCAGATGGCAAATACAATTTTGAAATCTTTTTATCTACTTTGCTCGATTTACATGACAATAAAAGAGACACAACTTCAGGTATAGGGAGTGTCTATTTGGGTAAATATTCAGGCTTAAATGGTTTAAATTATCAGACAACCCGCATTTCGTTTTTTGAAAGTGAAGAAATATTATTCTATGACTATTTAAATGGAATAGTTGAGTGGAATATGCCTCATAATAGATATAGTTTATTTTTAAAAAGTATTACTAAAAACTAGTTTAAAAACAACCTTTAATAATTAATCTATGAGACCACAATTTTTGTTGGTTAGGACTTTTATTGTCCTAAGCCTGGGCTTTTTATGGCCTATGAAAACACATGCGCAAAAATGTGAATGTACCAAAAATCACAAGCGCCTTTTTGAAAATCCAAAAGAAAGCTGGGAATACGGTGAGTATAAAGATGATAGACAGCTCACGGGCCATCCTTACAGTACTTTTTCCAAAACACATGCAGGTTCCTACATAAAAGGAACAATCAATGCCAAAGAGCGTCTTGATAATTTGAGAGCAATGGTTCAACAATTTCAAAAAATAAGTTCTGAACCTAACTCATCAATTCGAGAAGCTCAAAATATCTACCCAACATTGTATGAACTTGCTGATAAAAAGAGAATTAAACCCGATTTCAAAGTAGAGAAAAAGTCAAAATACCCACATAATATAGCCTACATTGCTAAGGCTGCTGCCTTTGTTTATCTGTGCGACATGGATCCTGATGGGAATCAACTTGAAGATACCGTATCGGCACGCTTTCGAAACACTGCCATTTATTGTATTAATCAAATTACCGAAAACGATGTAAACAGTATGCTAAATACAATCGGTTGGGCAAATCTTAAAGGAGCTATGTCAACCTATTGCCAGCGGTACTCAAAGAATTTGATAATGTATGCTCAAGCCTATGATTATTTGAGAGCCGTAAGTGATGGTATGATGGTATTTAATGCTGCATCATCGTTGCCACAACCTGCTAGTACATCTACATACGCCAAAACAGTAAGTATGACAACTTATGAAGATTTTGAAGACCAATTGAATTGGTGCGGGCTTTACGTACAATGTTATGCTGAGAATCTATATTCTCATGCGGCGTTTCCTTACAATACACCATTGTATAGAGTTGATAACCATGCTTCTATGAGCGCCACGGCACTTGGCCTTGCTGGTATTATTCTTAATGATTACACACATAAAAAGTCAAAAGAAGGCTGGCATCCTGATTTGTGGGCTAATACTGCCCATCAAGTAATTGATAGAGTGCTATACACTGAAAATATTAACGGAATTGTTTTAGGCCAGACCCAAAAAGGAGGGATCTATGGTTATCAAGAAGGTCCATACTACTTAAAATGGGGTAGTGAAAATATGCTTCCTTTTATGTTGGCTTTTAAAAATTTTCATCCAGAAACTGAAGTTAACAGAACTTATGCAAATGAGTATTTAGAAAAAAAGGGCCGCACTGTTCTATCATTAAGCGCTGTTACATCATATTACGGAAAACCATTGCTAAGTTACATGGCAAGTGAAATTTACAACCCAAGAACTTTAAAAATAAACTACGTTGACGACGAAAATATATTGCAGATGTATGTTTGGGCTACGGAATTAGAAAGACCAGACGGTACTTTACCCACTTATGATGACTCATGGGATGCAAAACCATTTTTCGACAAAGCGATTCTACGTGATTCTAGAGTTTTCAAAAATTATTTAGCCAAAGGACAATCCCATAACCTTGGCTATGAAACGAGTTCATTAAAGGAATTTGGCTTAAACTATATAGAAGATAAATCAGTGGATTTAAGAGCAGACCTATTTGCTGCATTTGCTGAAGGTTTTTATAATAATCTTACGAGTAAGGAGTATAAATATCCTATAACAAAAATGGAAAGTGGCGACTTGCTAATTAGAAATAACACTACGGATAACTCGCTAGTTGATTACAGCAATACTGAAAATGTAACCTATTTGCATGTAAACGTAGAAAATGAAGAGCAAGGTCAATTTTACTTAGGCCAAACAGAAGGTGCACATGAACACAATGATCATTTTGCTTTGGCTTTGTCGAAAGGCTCACAAAACTTGTTGGTAGACCAACCTTATATAGGGTTTAACCCATCAAAAGATATACGTTTGGGCGATGCTGTAAAGCATAATACTATTATAATGGATGAAGAAGAGACACCTGCTCTTAGTGGTAAAGTAACGGAAACATTTTTAAGGCCAAATGGAGAAAAAGTAGTGCGAATTGAGGGATCTTTTAATGATGGAAAAATAAAAGTAATACGTGAAATAAGAGCCTTTGGTGACAATGAAGATGAGATAATAATTTTTGATAGAATAACACCAGAGTATGATGCCTTTGGTAATATGGAAGAAGATCCAGCCAACCACACTTTTTTATGGTCTTTTACAGGATATGGCGATTTATATTCAAATACTTTCGATTATGACCTTTCAAATGATCGGTTAGACTTTCAATTCCAACTTTGTAAGGACAATAATTCGGGTTACAGTAAAAGATTGCATCTTGCAATTAAAGAAGCCACAGACATACCTTTCAACAAACAACTTGTCCCAGTTAAAGTAGCAAAAGGCCCTGTAAAAAATGATTACAAAGATGACCCCAAGGAGCCGGAAAATAGGGAAGACGCCGTTAATTGTAGGATACGTTGGAAAAATAAGTCGGAAATTACAGTTGTTACGGTATTAAGAATAGAAGACTGTAACAATCCATACGTTCCTATAGATTATAAACCACTTCACTCGCTTCAATACAAAGGAAATGGTCTGGTTAAAGCTTTTGACAATGGAACAAAGAATTTTTATTTCATAAGTAATGATACAGACTTAGTTCAAATACAAAACCCGCTCAACGAAACTGACACCAATAAAATAGCAAAATTTAGAGGCAACGGCTTAACCCTTACCAAAGATACAGCTCGTGGCAATGGCACCATTTGCGATATGGGTGGATGGTTTGTATCGGCTAGTGCACGTAATTCAAACTTTTTACAATACGATACTGATACCGTTTTTACATCAAACAAACGATTTGAATACTTGCAGTTTGACTACACCAAAAAGTTTGAGTATAAAGGCTTAATAAAAACAGACAAAGCCAATACAAAAGTTTGGTTTTACTTGACTGATGTGCCGTGGGCAAGCCAAAGTTTAATGAAAGAAAGCAATGGTTATACTTATGAGTATGATACCTTAATAAAAGCGATTAAGCTGACTTTTGATGAAGCTGGTATTCATCGTTTTAGATTTGCACCAGTTGATGAGTGTATTACATCGTGCTTCTTTCCCCCTATAGAAATTACAAATCATTTTGAATTTAAAACAGGAACAAAAGAAGTATTAGGCCATAATTTAGCCATAAAACAAGCCAACGGCTATTTAGATATTGACAATGGTAGTAAAATGAAAATCTGTGAAGATAATTACTTAATCAACAGAGATTCCATAACCATATTCGCAAATGCCTATTGGCGCAACTTTGAAGGTCCTGGGTTTAAGGCAGACTACCGAACTACTGAAGATGCTTATTACCGAGAGCCTTATGAAATTGGCAGTTCTGCTTGGGATGAGAAGCGTAAGACTGTTAGGAGTATGATTATAGTAGAGAAAAATGCGGCGCTTGTTTTGGCTGATTCTAGTTACACGCAAATAGGCAACGGCGGTACAACTAGTTAAACCAGGTGGTACACTTAAAATTCTAGATGGTGCTAAAGTAGTTGTTGGTGGACCAAAAATTGGTTTTGGAGAAATAATAATGATGGACAGTAGTTATTTGTGCATTGAGCCCGCAGCAATTCTCGAATTTTATAATGACACCTTGCTTGACACTACTGATAAGAACATTTTCTTTATATCGAAAAACCCAATTAATCCTGCAATTGAAGGTGTAGCTCCAAATGCTCCGGTTTCAGGATCGTCTTCTTGCATTGATTTCTGCTCAATAAAAAGTGTTTTCCCAACCCATGGTTTGGCTAATGAGGGTAGAGGCTGGATAAATGTTGGCAAGCCTGAGGCAAAAGGGAAACTAAAACGATACTACTGCAATGGTCAAGAGCCATTATTTATTGGTTCTAATACTCTCAATGAAACTCAATATCAATTTATAATATGTAAAGCCGATTCTTTAACTGGTAATTGTACCGGCTCTGAAGTTACTTCACCAATTTATACGCCTGACCATTATTATGGCGGTAGAATTGATACTGTAAATCTTGATACCGTATATTCATTTACCAATGGCTCAACAACGGGCGCAACTTACAAAGTGCGTTTGAAGGTTAAAAACGATTGTAACGATAGTTCAGAGATTTCTCAATTCATACATATACGTGGCACATTCTCAAGTGAAATAACTGGAGATTCCATTTTTTGCAGTAGCGATAATTATTTTGTTCATGGTAGAACATCTACTGGTGATTTTAACAAAGTAACTTGGCAAGTATTTGAATACAGAAAGTCACCACTTGAAAAGGATTCTTCTTCATTTTTTGATACATTCTTAGTGCGTGTTGATACTTTTTGGATAGATACCAATCAAACAGACACATTCTTTAATCTAGTTGTAGATACAGTAGTTTACGATACGATTCCTTTCAATAAAGAATATTTAAGTTCTGGAGATTCAATAGATAATTATTACAGACAGCGCAACACATTTGACACTACCATTTATTCAGGTATTGCAGATACACTTTGGCTACAAGACTTCCCTTTTGAATCTGGTAAAAAGTATTCAGTTGTGCTTGGCCTTTCCAATGGGTGCAGCGAGCAATTTGATACCTTAATTATCAGAACCAAAGACGGACCTGAAGTCTCTGCTGGCCCTGATAAATACATTGCCTATGGCACACCAAGTTCACCCGATCCTGAATTAGAAGGCAGTGTTGGTGCATCGGCCACAAGTTTTGTTTGGTCGCCGTCAAGTGGTTTAAGCTCGGCAAGCAGTTTAACACCAAAAGCAACACCTACAGGCACTACAAACTATGTTCTAAGTGCTACAGATGCCGATGGATGCACCAATTACGATACCGTTTTGGTATTTGTAAATACCGTAGCCAACGCAACAAGAGACACCACTATTTGTTACACTGATTCAATACAGGTAGGAGTTGCTGCGGTGTCAGGATATACATACGAGTGGAGTCCAAACAATTTGGTAAGCAATGCCAATATTGCGCAGCCTTATGCTTATCCAAAAGC
>JBMYOR010000192.1:0-5767 GCA_049599535.1 Bacteroidia bacterium
CGGTTGAAACAACGAGTCCAACTACAAATAAAGGAACCACATAAAGTTTTGACCACTTAATTTTATTTGAAATAAATAGGTAGCTCACTGGTAAAGTAATGGCCAAATCAATACTTAAAGCTCTAAAAATAATGGGCTTATTTTGAAAAATCAATGTAGGGAAAAGCAGTAAAACAATGCTTGATGCTAAAATAATTGCCGGTATACTTAGCAGCCATTTATTAGATATTCTTAGGCTATATAACATGCCTGCAAAGGTACATTGCTTTAAAACTTAATTACCAATTGGAACAATTAAAACTGGAATGTTTGATTTTTCAATAACTTCAAGATCAGTAGGTTGTCCAAAAAGTTTGTAAAACCAACTGTGCTGGTGATGGCCTATTACCAGCAGATCGCAATTTAGTTTTTCAGCTTCTTCTAAAATAGTTTGTGCAGTAGCACCTTGAATTAATAAACCATCAGATTCAATGCCATCGTTTTGTAACTGTTTGGCATACTCATCAAGTGTTTGGTGTTCTTTTTTTAACTCATTTGCTCTCGATTTTCTGATGTAAGTAGGGCCTACGGCGTATCCCACAAAATCAGGATCAGGCGCAGCAACATGCAAGAGCCATAATTTGGCATTGTATTTTGTAGCTAAATCTCTGGCTTTTGAAATGAGCTTTTCAAATTGCTGCTCAAATTCAACGGTTACCAATATATTTTTCATGGCAGTAGGATTTGGTTTACTACCAAAATTCGTAAAACATATTTGCCAATAATATGACTATAGTCACTACTCATACATATAGCGTTAATTGTTAGGTAAGGTTTGCTAATTGAGTGATGTTAATTGCAACAAACTGCAAATTCTCACACTTAATATTCAATTACAATGGATTTGGTGTAAGCACTCAGCTAATGAGCGAACCTTACTATGAGTTAGTTAGCGCTTGTAGTTATGAAACCAGCTCCAAATCTTTAACTCAATTACACCAAAAAAAGCCTCTTTAACAATGCCCTTGCTCATTTTAGAAGTGCCCTCGCTACGGTCGGTAAAAATGATGGGAACTTCTTGAATGTTAAACCCAAACTTCCAAGCGTTGAATTTCATTTCAATCTGAAAAGCATAACCTTTAAACTTGATTTTGTCAAGATTAATAGTTTCCAGAACTTTTCTATTAAAACAAACAAAACCCGCAGTACTATCTTTTATTGGCATGCCCATAATTCTACGCACATAGCTGCTGGCAAAATACGAGAGTAAAACCCGGCCTATTGGCCAGTTAACCACGTTTACTCCAGTAACATATCTTGAGCCAATGGCCATATCGGCACCATTGTTACAGGCTTCTCTTAGTTTTACAAGGTCTTTGGGGTTATGACTAAAATCGCAATCCATCTCAAAAATGAGCTGGTAATCTCTATCTAATGCCCATTTAAAACCAGCTATATAAGCTTTGCCCAAGCCTTCTTTTCCTTTTCTTGAAAGTAAGTGCAAACGCTCAAATTCATTTTGCAGTTCTTGCACCTTTTCTCCAGTTCCGTCAGGCGAGCTATCGTCAACTATCAAAACATCAAACGCTACAGGTAAGGCCATTACGGTTCTTACCATTTTTTCAATATTCTCAATTTCGTTGTAAGTAGGTATTAAAACTATGCTATCTGACAATGCTGGAATTTTGGGCTGCAAATATGACGTTTAAAAAGTCAAAAAGTTGCAGCGGTGGGTACTAATGAAGGTTAAACGGTTTAGCAATGCAAAATTGTTTGCTACTATTTTTGCTGTATGCAAATGCAAAAGGTCGTTTTTTTAGATAGAGATGGGGTCTTAAATACCGAAAGAAAAGAATACACGTACAGCTTAGATCATTTTTCGATGGTAGCGGGAATTGGTGAAGCTTTGGCTCAACTGCGCGATAGGGAATTCATATTTGTAGTGGCTACCAACCAAAGCGGTATTGCAAAAGGTATTTACAAGCATAAGGATATGCATACCATCAACAATACCATTGCCAAGAATTTGAAAGAATATGGCGTTGAAATTAAAGAGTGGTATTACTGTCCACATCATAACACCATTTCAACTTGCACCTGCCGTAAACCAGATAGCGGAATGCTTGAACGTGGAATAGCAAGGTTTAATGCTGATAAAAGCAAAAGTTGGTTCATTGGCGACAAAGAGCGCGATATTGAAGCTGGAAAAAAAGCGGGCTTGCTTACCCTTAAAATTGAAAGCAACGAAGACTTAAGGCAGCATGTAGAGTTTTTGGCGGATGTTTAATTACTAATGTTCATTTCGTAAATATCAGAAAGCGCTAATTCATTCGCGCATTTTTATTTGATGGACAATGTTTTAATCAGAAAAGAGTGAATTCATTCACTCTCTACAAGAGTCAGAGCGTCACAATAACTTCTTCAAGACATCTAAATCCTTGTAAGTAAGTTTTAAATTACTTCTCTCTTTGAGTTGAATCCCTACTTTTTCTTTCTCGAGCATGCATTGTTGGTTTTGAGTTATTTTATGGCACCACTCTTTAAAACTATCATCTGATTTGGCTCTTACTAAGGCTTTGTATTGTAAGCTGCCAAAGGCATCTGGTTGATCAATAGTCCATAGCTGCTCTACTAAACCATCCTTTAGCAATAAGGCTTCAATTTGTTGTTGTAATTCGGGTTTGTCTTGTATGCTAATTTTTACTTGAAAAAGTTCTCTGTAGCCAGCCAATTCTTTATTAAATAAAAAGTGAGCCGAAGGCAAAAGATCTAAATCTTTTAATTTGTTTACTCTACCCAGAGTGTTTGATGGTGATAAGCCAATGCGTTTGCTTAGTTGCAAATTGGTAATATCACCTTCTCGCTGCAAGGTGTTTAATATGATAAGGTCGGTGTGGTCAATCGTTTTTTTAGGCATGCTTAGTTACAATACAATTGCTCAGGCTACATAAATGTTTAAACAATATCTAAAATTTTTAGGGCGTAAATAGTAAGTGTTACAAAATGATAACTCGTAATTATAAGCATTACCGGATAAAATTCTTTTTGTTTAAAAAGTTCGGCCCTAGTAAACAGCAATAATAAAGTTGGTAAAATAATAAGTATATGATATGAGATGCTAAGGTTGCCTAATTCGGCGCTAGGTATAACATGGTATAAACGCAGTATTGAGTGAATTAGGCTAATAAACAATCCTAAAAAAATCATGATTAAACTAAATTTTTGCGAGCCATAAATACTTTGGTTTAAAAAACGAATGCCAATGGCAATAAAGCCCACAATCGAAACCACCCCAAGCAGCATTAAGGCACCCGCGCCTGCCCAATGCATCATTTTAAAAATGTTTCCAATCCATGATCCCGCTAATCCAGGGCCAATTAATATTTCAGGCCATTTTTTAGAGTCAATTGATTTGTAAAGTAATAAAATGGCAAGTACAGATAGGTAAATAATTAAACCATATCCTGCACCTGCAAAACCCAAGGCAGAATAGCAGCCTGTGGCTGTTAATATTCCTAAAATCCAAAATTCAATTTTACTCATAGTAAGTTTTTAAAAAGCTAAAATACTCAAATTCACATCTGGTTAAGTTAATCGCTTTTGTGTGAATTAAATTCGCGGGCTACAAAATTCATCAGTATTGACCGTTTCTGTTCAAAATCTTACAAAAGTTTATGGCACCCAAAAGGCGGCTAATGAATTAAACTTTAGTATTAGTAAAGGAGAAGTGGTAGGTTTTCTGGGGCCAAATGGCGCTGGTAAATCAACCACCATGAAAATGCTAAGTTGCTACATAGAGCCTACAAGTGGCGATGCTACTATTTGCGGTGCAAATATTTATGAAAACCCTGTTGAGGTTAGAAAACATGTTGGCTATCTGCCTGAACATAATCCGCTTTACTTAGATATGTATGTGCGAGAATATTTGCTGTTTGCAGCCAATATGCACAAATTGGGTAAAAATGCCGCCAAACGAGTTAAGCAGGTAATTGAACAAACAGGCCTAACGCTTGAAGAAAAGAAAAAAATTGGTCAACTCTCAAAAGGGTATCGCCAAAGGGTAGGGCTAGCTCAAGCCATGATTCACGATCCTGAAGTTTTGATATTAGATGAGCCTACATCAGGCCTTGACCCCAATCAAATAGTTGATATCCGTGATTTGATAAAAGATGTAGGCAAAGAAAAAACGGTAATTCTATCAACCCATATTATGCAAGAAGTAAAAGCCATGTGCGATAGGGTTATGATAATTAACCGCGGTAATTTGGTAGCCGATAGCAGTATTGATGAAATATTAGAACACTTTTCGGGTCGTCAAACCATTACGCTTGAGTTTAAAAATGCCATGAGCAATAAAACGCTACAATCAATTGAAGGTGTACATAAGGTAATTAGCAATGACGGTAAAACAGTTGTGTCGGCCAAAACTGATGCCGATGTGCGCGAGAAAATTTTTAGGCTTGCTGTAGAGCAAAACAACCCAATTATGAGAATGGAGCCCGTGGTTGAAGATTTAGAGAATATTTTTAGACAATTAACTCAAGAGCAAGTAAAAGCATGATAACCGTTTTACGTAAAGAGATAAACCTGTTTTTTAGCTCCCTGATTGCCTATTTGGTAATTGCAGTGTTTTTAATAATTAATGGCATTTTTCTGTGGTTAATGCCTGATGGCAATATTTTAAGTACCGGATATGCCACCCTTGAGCAGCTATTTGCAATTTCGCCTTGGGTGCTAATGTTTTTGGTGCCTGCCATTACCATGCGCATGTTTGCCGAAGAACAAAAAACAGGAACCTTCGAAATTTTGGCCACTAAACCAATTTCTGATACTCAAATAGTGTTAGGCAAATTTTGGGCGGGTACTGTACTGGTTTTTTTGAGCATTCTGCCCACATTGGTGTATTTCTATACCGTATACCAATTAGCAAACCCTGTTGGCAATGTTGATATTGGCGGAACCATTGGTTCATACATAGGGCTTTTATTTATTGGTGCCGTATATGTTGCAATTGGTGTTTTTGCATCATCACTTACCGATAATCAAATTGTCTCGTTTATTGTAGCATTGGTAATTTGTTTTTTCTTTTATGGCGTATCAGATTGGATTTTAGGACTTGAATCACTGCGCAGTATGCAAGGTTTTATATCATACATAGGCTTGCAAAGCCATTATAATAGTATAAGCCGAGGCGTGGTAGATACCCGCGATTTGGTTTACTTTATAGGATTTATAGCCTTATTTATAGTTTTTACCAAAACCCGAATAGCGCTTAGAAAATGGTAAATAAATTAAATAAAGCCCGTTCGCAAAAGCTTAATACGTGGTTTACCGTATTGGTAACCTTAGGAGTAGTAATTGTAGCCAACTTATTAAGCGAGTTTGTTTTTTACAGAATTGATTTAACTGAAGATAACCGCTTTACCCTAGGTGATCAAACCGAAAATTTGCTCGAAAACCTTGATGATGTAGTTTATGTACAATGTTATTTAGAAGGCGATTTGCCATCGGGATTTGAGCAATTGCATAACTCTATTAGAGAAATGCTAAACGAATACGCTGTAAAAAGCGATGGCAAAATAGAATACGAGTTTATTGATCCTTATGAGATTGCACAGGGTAAAGAGCGTAGTGATCTTTTTGCCCAGTTGCAAAATCGCGGCTTAAAAAGCTTTGAGCTTGAAGATATGCGCCAAGATGAAATAGTGCACAAAATTGTTTGGCCCGCTACGGCTGTTATAAACTAAGAATTTTAAGAAGCTACGTTTATCGCGGCTTTTTTATTGAC
>JBMYOR010000193.1:0-5763 GCA_049599535.1 Bacteroidia bacterium
TATCATAAAACTGTTTCCATTTACCTGTTTTTTTGTCGTTGGAATAATTGCCTTTGAATTCAGGACTCCCACCTTTAAAATAAGATAAGCCCAAACCAGCCAATAAAAGTAAAACAACCGCCAGCCCGTATTGTCTCAATCCGGTTCGCCACTCAAAGCTTGTAGGCTTTAAAAAGTTACCAAAATTTACAAACAACGGATCAATGCTGGTCCCCTTAATATTTACAGCGGGTAGTGCAATGCAAATTAACACAGACAACAAAAGCTGATACCAAAGTGAATTAAAACCAAAAGCAATAAACGTAATTGCACACATAAAAAAGTAAATAAAAGCATAGGGCCAATATTTGTGTATGTGAGCTAGTTTTAAAAAATTAAAATCTTTTCGCTGAAATTGAATGGCTTGGGCAACTAATAATGGCAAAAAAGCCCAATAGTTAACGCCAGCAATAAATTGTTCTACAGCATATTTACCTACTGCAATTAGTAAAATCAAAACTATTATTGCTCTTATGGGCCCCAGCTCATCGGCAAACCTGTACCACCTTTTAATATGGATTTTTAGAAACCAGAAATACAACAAATATTATTTACTTCAAATTTCATCCTTTTATTTGGCAAAAAGCGAATTTAGAATAAACCACAAGTTAAAAACAACCAAATAAAACAAGCAGAAACAATCCTTTTCCGCAAAAAAACTGACCTACTTTTGTGTTATGCAAAACGCGGTTTTTATAGTTGGTTACTGGAATTCAGGTACTACACTTTTGGTAGATGTACTTAGAAAGCATCCTGATCTGGCTTTTAAAAGGGCCCGCTGGAAACCAAATCTTGAAGACCGAACCATCATTAAAATACTTAGAAAATTTAATGCCGGTTTTATAAAACTTGAAAACTACTATACCGAAATCAATAATAACGGTTTTTACAATTACCAAGAACCCAACTTTGACGAGAATAGCAAAAAGCGATTTGTAAAACTTTTTAATAACAAATACGGGGTTAAAAAAAGCAAAACACTTTTATTAAAAAACCCTTGGCTTTGGTTTATGTATAATTTCATAAACTCAAATTTTAGTGGTTGGAACATTAAAAAAATTGTGATTATTAGAGATGGTGCTATGCAAACGGCATCAAAAGATTACTGGCTAAGGGTTGCAGAACCTGAGCGAATGCTTTTGGCCCGTGCAAAATTTTGGGTAAGAAGTATGGAATACTATTTTAAGTATTGGTTTAACGATAATCAGACTTTAAGCATTCGCTACGAGAATCTTTGCCATCATCCAAGAGAAACTTTAATTGAAATTTGTAGCTTTTTGGGCTTAGACTATGATAAAATTGCAGAGCATACACCCGCAATTTTAGAAAACCGGCGCGATAAGTGGAACGCTATTGATAAAAATTTAAGGTTTCAAGTTGAAGAAATTACTGCTGATATGCAGCAAAAAGTTGATTTATCAATTCCCTTAAAAAAATAGCTTATTATTTGCCTAATGTTAGGCTAAGCAGTTCTTCTTCAATAATATCTAATCCTTTTATTAAATGGGCATCGCTAATAGTTAACGGAGATAGCATTCTAATTATATTACCATGGGTACCTGCTTTGGTAATAAGTAGGTTTCTATCAAAACAAGCTTTTACCAACTGATTTGTGAGTTCAGTGGCTGGTTTTCTTGGGTTATTATCTTCAACCAACTCAAATGCTACCATTGCGCCTAAACCACGCACATCACCAATAGATGCACATTTTTTCATAATATCCTGAAACCTACTTTTGGTAATTTCACCAATATGTTTAGCTCGTGCATTTATATCAATTTGTTGCATATAATTAATGTTGGCCAAAGCTGCAGCGCAAGCCACAGGGTTTCCGGCAAAGGTTCCGCCTATGGTGCCCGGAGCAGCGGCATCCATAACTGATGCTTTTCCTATTACGCAACCAATGGGCATGCCAGCCCCCATAGATTTTGCCCAAGTAGAAATATCAGGAACCACACCATAATGCTGATACGCACCCCACTCGGCGGTTCTCCCAAAGCCTGTTTGTACCTCGTCAAATATCAAGCAAATTCCTTTTTCATCACAAAGCTTTCTTAGTTCTTCAACATATCGTTTAGGAGCAAAATAAAAACCGCCATCACCTTGTACAAGTTCAATAATTATAGCTGCAAGATTTTCTTCATTTACCACATTTAACATTGCCTCTCGCAGTTTTGCAATTTCTCTATTAGCAAACTGATCTGGTGTAAGTCCATCTCCATATCTATAAAAATTTGGATATGTGATTCTATAAACTTCTGGAGCAAAAGGGCCGCAACCTTTTTTATAAGCAATTTTTGAAGTTAACGCCATTGCTAGATTTGTTCTACCATGAAAAGCGCCTGTAAAACATAATACTGCTCTGCGTTTAGTAGCTTGCCTTGCAATTTTTATGGCATTTTCAACCGATTCTGAGCCACTGCCCGTAATCATAACTTTGGTTTGATCGCCATGCGGAAAAAGTTCAGCTAGTTTTTCAGATAAAGCAACATAAGGCTCATATGTTGCTACCTGAAAACAAGCATGAATCATTTTTTGCGACTGCTGAGTAATTGCATCAATTACTGGTTGTGGGCAATGACCCGAATTCACCACACCAAAACCACCAACAAAATCAATCATTTGTTCGCCATTGGCATTTGTAATAATTCCATCTTTTGCACTTACCGCAGTTGAATCAAAATTCATACTGATTCCGTTAGGAACTGCCTTTTTCCTTCTTTCAATTAGGTCTTCGCTTGCTTTTTTCTCTAACTCAATCATAAAGTGTACAAATTATGTTCTCTTCAAATCTAAAGCCATATAAAGGCTTTTTAATCTCCAAAATAGATAAATATCGAATTGTTAGCCTTTAATCAAGTTTTGATCTCAAAGGATATTTTAGGTTTTCGTATTCAATTAAATCAACCTTTATGCTACCTACAAAAATCTCAGATTCAATTCGAATCGGAATTTGATTTTCATCGGCCGAAACATATACCACCATATCATCCTGCCCCTTAAATACCCTACCTTCAACCAGTTTTGGAATAATTTTCATACATCTAAAAGTGCCAATAGTTGTTTTAATGTTTTCATAACCAATAAACTCAGCACCGCACTTATACCATTCTGATGCAAAAAACACATTCATGGGTAAATAAAACCCTTGCTCTTTTTCATAAAACTTTATTGATCTAGCATAATAAATCATTGATGCCAAATCTTGTATTTGATTGGGTATCTCAATTTCTAATTCACCTTCTGAATTTTTGCCCTTTGCTTTATATTCTTTCGGTTTAAACCAAAAACTCTCTTTATCCTTATAGTCACCTTCTTGCACATTACGGCTGTACACGGTTGGCTGCATACTAGCCGAATCAATGTATGAATAATAGTAATCTCTCACTTTATAAAACAAATCCCAAGATTTATACGACTTGCCTGTAATTCTTACTTTGTAATGAGGCTTATTTTTAATGAGCTGTAATGAATCATTAACTGAAAAAGTGGCTTCACCCGCGTTTACTATTCCGTAATGAATATTATATTTTAAAAATTCACCAGGTGCAAAAGGCCTGTATTCGGGTTCAACTATTGGCGTCGGATTGTTTTTTAAATCAAAGCCAAACTGTACAAATACTCCTAAAAAACAAAATACCAAAAGTCTAAATCTCATGATTTAGCGTTGATTATCAATTGCTTAAAATAATCAATTGCCAAAAGCATTCTATTACCATACCACGAGAACATTTCACCATCAACCAACATAACTTTAGTATTTACCAATTCGCTTTGCAACTCGTTAATATGGCTTTGCTTAAAAGGAAAAGGTTCTGACGACAGAAAAACATAATCAGGATTAGCTTTTACAATATCACTTATACCAATTTGGGGGTATCTATTTTGATCATCAAAAGCATTTTTACAACCTATTTGTTTTAATACTTCATTTATAAAAGTTTGATTAGCGGCTGCCATATAGGGTTTGTACCAAATTAAATATGCTACGGTGGCATTTAGTTTTGGCATATCAATAAAACCTTTTTCGATTTTATCGGCCAATTGCTTGGCCCTTTTACTGGCTTGGCACATTAAGCCAATATCTAAAATCATTTTAATTGATGACTTTATTGATACTATATCAGACACATAAACTTTATACTTTTTACGTAACTCAAGTATTTGTTCCTTATCGTTTTCTTCTTTATTGGCAATAATTAGATCAGGCTTTAATTCAGCAATTTTCTGAAGCTTTAGTTGTTTTGTGCCACCAATATTTACCTTGGCTTTAACCTCATTTTTAGGGTGTACGCAAAAACGAGTAACCCCCACAACCTGATCTGCCTTACCTATGTAAAAAAGCAGTTCAGTTTGTGAGGGTACCGTACTTATTATTCTCTTCGGAGAATTTTCTAATTGTATTGTGTAACCAGTTTGGTCAACAATTCTAATCAATTACATAAACTTTTTAGCATAATATTCTAATAGGTCTACACAACGAGTACTATAACCAAATTCATTATCGTACCATGAGCTCACTTTAATTAAATTACCTACGCTTGATGTTAAAGTAGAATCAAAAATTCCTGAATGAGGATTGCTAATAATATCAACTGATACAATTGGCTCTTCATTATACTTCAAAATGCCATTTAGCTTATTGGAAGCTAAATCTTTAAAAGAAGCATTTATTTCATCAGCACTTACATCTTTATTTACTAAAAATGTCATTTCAGTAATTGAACCATCTTCAGTAGGTACTCTAATTGCGCTACCTACAAATTTGCCTTTTAAATGCGGGAATAATTTAATAACTGCATTTGCTGCTCCGGTTGATGTTGGAATCATTGATCTTGAAGCGGCTCTAGCTCTTCTTAAATCGCTATGTGGGGCATCGTGCAATCTTTGATCGCTTGTAAAAGCATGTATTGTAGTAAGGAAACCTTTGTTAATTCCCCAATTTTCATCGATATGTTTTACAATGTGTGCACATGAATTTGTGGTACATGATGCATTAGAAATAATATCTTCTTCAGCTGTAATTAGCTCTTCGTTTACTCCTAAAACATATGCTTTAATGCCATCGCCTTTTGGTGGTGCTGATACCATTACCTTTTTGGCACCTGCTTTTACGTGTAATCCTGCGGTTTCTTTTGATCTAAATATACCTGTAGATTCTATTACAAAGTCAATATCTAAATCTCCCCAAGGCAGCTGAGCAGGATCTTTTTCAGCAAAAACTTTAATGTTATTGCCATCTACAACCATGTTGCCACTTTCAACTGATACATCACCCTGATACACCCTATGAATACTATCGTATTTAAATAAGTGCGCAAGTGTTTCAACATTAGAAAGATCGTTAATAGCAACTACTTGAACATTTTCATTTTTTATGGCTTGTCTTAATACAATTCTACCGATTCGGCCAAAACCATTAATTGCAACTTTAATTTTACTCATTTTAATTTGTTAAAGCGTTAATAATATCGTGTTTAGTAATTATTTGATAATTGCCGTTATTTAATGAAATAATAACCGCATCTCTATTTGCTTCTAAATTTTTAATTACATCGGCATATTCAACCTTTTCAGGCAAAACAGCTAATGATTCTTCCATTACATTTTCAACAGACAAAAACTTTAAATCTGGATTTTGCATTACTTCTCTAAAAAGCATTTTTTCAGTTACACTACCTACAAAATCATTATTGTAGGTTACAGGTATTTGAGAAAAGCTTG
>JBMYOR010000194.1:0-5729 GCA_049599535.1 Bacteroidia bacterium
AAGCAGAGTTATGTAGTGGTTTTCCTTTGCCGGTGGTGTTTTTAGATGGAGCTCCTACAATCGCCGTAATACCATTACAATGTGCAGCAATGCTATTTAGGCTTTGGTCTACTTTATCAAGAAAATGATTGAACTCAAGAAAATCTCTTGGAGGGTATCCGCAAATCGATAATTCGGCAAACACAACAAGTTGAGACTTGCCCTTGTGCTCATTAATGGTACGGATTATTTTATTCGTATTCTCTTCGAAATTACCCGTGTGGTAATTAAGTTGAGCTAAACATATTTTCATTGATTACAAGAATATACCTATGTTAAGGGCTACATATGAATTTTGAAAACGAGCATTTTCAAAAATATTGCTGTATTTCTCAATTTCATTTTTCGAGATTACATTGCCCAAACCAGCGTTATAGTCGAGCCCGAAATGAATTCTAGAATTACCCCCAAGTGAGTATTGACCACCCAAGCCTACAACAAAATAAGGATTCATAAATCGTTGCTGATATCTTATATCGGTAGGAAAAGTTTTGGATATAAAAGGTTCAATATTGGTTGTCTCGGTATTGTACTCTTTACCGTCAAGAATTATGCTGGTGTTTCCATTTAGAGCAAAATCTAAGGCAAAGCCTATGTTACCAAAATATCTAATGTATCCAATCTCGTTTGTGGTTAGCCTAATTAAGGCCGGTATGTGCAAATAAGACAATTTTGCAGGATTATAATCTACCCTTGAGTAAACTAATGGATTGGCTTCAGTTGGGTCTTCAACATTGCCCAGAGAGCCGTCATCATAAAAACCTGAAAACTTACCACCTGTAAATACATGGTTTATACCAAGAGCCAAATGATAATTCTCGGTAAAATGCAATTCACCCATGAGTCCGTAAGCAAAGCCTAGTCTTGCGCCAAATGCAGTAATATTAATATCGTCATTTATATCTAGGTCTTCACCACTTATCCAGCCAATGTTGGGGTTGGCACAAAAGCCTAAACTAAATTTTTTGTCTTGTGAAAATCCGGTAATGGCTAAGGCCAATAATACGATAAGCAGAAGGTGCTTTTTCATACTTTTGCGTTGTTTTAACAGGTTATAATGCAGCAAACTTACCTAAAAATCTCCTTAATTATTTTGGCTATCACATCATTATTCAGTTGTGATAAAAACCGCTACGATGTTGATTTAAGCGGGGTAGAAAATAATATAGAAATCATACGGCTTGAAGAAACTTTTGCCAACTTTAATAATGATGATTTTGAAGCTCAAATTGATGATTTAAAAGCTAATCATGATAAATTGAGTGAAGTGCTAATTGAGCAAGTGCTTGTGGCAGGCAGAAAAGAAAACCCAAATTACAAGGTTTTGAAGCGTTTTTTTCTAGATTCAAATTTTAACGTGGTGAACCAAAAAGTAAAAGCTAAGTATGCTGATTTTGAAAATGAAGCAGAAAAGCTAAACAATGCATTCAGATACATAAAATATTATTACCCAAATGATACTATGCCTGAAAAAGCTTACACTCTAATTTCTGGCTTTGTGGTGCCAGGTTTTACTTACGACAATATTTTGGGTATTTCATTAGATTGGTATATGGGACAAGGTTTTGAGTACTATCACAATCAAGTTTTTCCGGCTTATATGCAACGAAGAATGGATGCCCAATACATAGTTCCTCAGGTGGTGAAAGGTTGGTACACAGATAAATATCCGTTTGAAGCTAATACTGATGGGACCTTGTTAAGTGAAATGATATACTGGGGTAAACAACTTGAATTTGCAAAAATGATGATGCCCAATGTGCACGATTCTATAATTATTGAGTATACACAAGCTAACTTAAAATGGTGTGGTGAAAATGAAGGTATGATGTATAAGCATTTTGTAGACAGAAAATTATGGTTTAGTACCGATCAAAATCAAACATACCGGTATGTAAGTGATGGACCATATACAATAGCGCCTGATGTGCCAATTGAATCGGCGCCTAGAATTGGTTGGTACGTTGGCTGGCAAATTGTGAGAAACTATTTACAAAACGAAAAAGGTAACCCCGTAGAAATATTGTTTGAAAATAATGACTATCAGAGTATATTTAAAAAGGCGAGATATAAGCCATAAACTAAATTTTTAGAGAATTGATTAGTCAGTGTAGGCTATAAAATTATCTTCGTAGGGTAGGCTAAAATTATTGATCAATGGAGTTGAATTTTATAAAGGTTGAAGATAAAGATTTCAATGTAGTATCAATGCTCATTTTAGATATGTATGAGCGGCATTTGAAAAGGTATTTCAGCGAAAATGGAGATGCGTTTTACAAGAAGAATGCAAGCCCCAATGAGCTAAAATTGAGAGCAGCCAAAGAGACTTACTTTTTTATGATTAAAGAAGAAGATGAGCTTGTAGGGTTGCTAGAATTTGATAATAAAAAGATTACTCAGTTTTTTATTGTTGATGAGTATAGGGGCAGGGGGTACGGCAGAATGACTGTAAATTGGCTTAAAACCTTTTATAAAGAAAATAAACTTGGCAATGAGTTTTATGTGCTGGCATCGCCAAATGCTTATTTGGGATTTGAAAAAATGGGATTTGAACAAGTAGGTGAAGAGAAAACCGATAGCATTTTTGTTTCGAAAAAAATGAGGATTAGTTTTTAAGCTTAAAATGAATAATTAGATAAAAATAGAAAGGCTCCCTTAGGGAGCCTTTCTATTTTTAAATTGTTTTGAATTAATTTATTCAACAGTAGTAATAGGGTAGGTAACAACGGTTAATAGTTCGTTTAGGTCTTTTACTGTGGTAGGATCTGTTACATACTCTTCAATAGCAATTGTCCCAGTTAAGGTTCTGTTTGCTAAATGAGTTTCAATAGCACCATGTACTGTACTTAATGAGTCATAAGATCCATAATGCTGCACCTGGCAAGCGAGCCCAGGATGTACCGTAATGGTTTCATATCCGCCCATTTGAACTCCTAAGCCCTTAATAGGAATTGCGGCAGCTACTTCGGTTTGTTGGTTTTCTTCATCCCAATTGTAATAAATGGCAGAAGGCATGCCATCAAGTTCGTATCCAGCTGCTTGAATATTCCCCATTATTTCAGGTAAATATTTTGCGAAAAATGCCTGAATATCAGGAAATTTTACTGTTTCTTTATGAGATATGTAGGTTTTAGGGCCAAACTGCAATTCGGTTATTTTTATTCCGTTTACAGTAAACTCTTCGGTTTTTGGTGCGCTTGCTTCATTCATGGCTTGTTTTTCACAAATATCTTTAAGGTAGCCAAGCCCTTCAGAAAAGTCTTTACCTAAAAAAGATTCCATATCCATAAACATCATAAAAATTGAAGAAACAAAATCGTACTCTGTTTTAAAACCCCAAGTAACTTTTTGCTCTTCGCCATTTTCCATTACTTCAATCCAAACAACAGCTTCAGACTCCCAATCGCCTGTAAAAACTAGATCTTGCTCTATTCTGTTACCATCATTAATGGCGGTAATGGTTTGGTAGCCTTGCCCAACTTGCTCGTTGCCTTGCCAGGTATATTTACTGCCTACTTTACCGGTTTCGCCTTTGTAAGAGATTGTCATGCCGGTATCTCTTTTAGCCCATGGCGACCAATTGTGCTGAGCTTCTAAAGATTTTACATTATTCCAAACAGTGCTAGCTGGTGCGGCAATGTTAACACTGCGTTCAACTACAGCTTTTTTAGGCGCAGAAAGGCCAATTGCCAATATAATAACAATTATACCTACAACAACTCCTAAAATAATTTTTAATGCTTTCATGAGGTTGGTTTGATTTTAAGCTGCCAAATTAAAGAATACTGGTGTATTTATTTTATGCAATTTAGTGCGGTAGCTATTTTGGTATTAAGAAGAAGCACACTATACTAAGTAATAATTTGAGCTAGTAAATACACAAAACGGTTTGCATAAACTACGTTTTTATGCAGTTTAGATTGTTAAATTACTTTTTTCAAATAAATATATTTATCAGAGCCCCAACTGCTATTACCTATATAAACCCTAGCCAATCTAAAAACTAAATATTTTTCATTTGAAAATACTGTCCATTTTCCATTGTACTTATCTTGATTATTTACAACAGATGGAAAGTAGTTGAAGAGGGCATCACTGAAGTTTATTTCTGTATTTTTAATTAGATCAACTCCACCGTAGGTTTTTGAACAATGGTAATGCTTTTTCATTGGAATTCTGATCTGTGCCAAACCTTCTTCATCACGAGTTTCTTTATATTCCATAAGA
Source organism: Bacteroidia bacterium (assembly GCA_049599535.1). Taxonomy (GTDB): domain Bacteria; phylum Bacteroidota; class Bacteroidia; order CAILMK01; family JACPUW01; genus JACPUW01. The sequence continues at coordinate 4,267 of JBMYOR010000194.1, forward strand.
GTATCTAATTGAAAAATTTGATCGATACAATTGGGGCCACTGCACCAAGAATTAGATTTGGCGAACATAACTTGATATTTAGCAGTGCTATCAATTTGCATTTTTACATTTCCAGATTCAAAGAATACATGATTTAAACTGTCTATGTTATAATATTTAAATGAACAGTCGTATTTTAAGTTTGCTTCGGTTTGAAGAGTATCATAGAAATCTTGCCCATGTACTGAAGTTATTATGGCAGTTAAAAATGTCATCAACATAATTTTACTAATCATATCTTAATGTTTGATAACTAGATTTATTCAAATCGAATTCATTAATCAATTTTAGCTGAAAATTTAAATCAGCAAATTGGTTGAGTATTATTTTGGTTTAAGGTGTGCTCTTTTCCATCTTTTGTGGCTCCATAACCAATTAAAGGGCTGTTTAATAATTTCACGTTCAAGCTTTTTGGCAAATAAGCTCACAATTTTGTTTACTTCAATATTTTCAGGGTTCTCTGATAATAATTCAGTTTCAATTGAATAGTAACCACGTTTTACTTTTTTGATATGTAGAAAAACTATTGGTGCTTTTAATTTTTGAGCAATTGCTGCGTAACCATTAAAAAAGGGAGTTTCGAGTCCAAAAAAATTGAGCCATTCTGCCTTTTGCATTTGATAAGGTGATTGATCAGCTAAAAAATTTGTTGCAAATAATTGCTCCGAGTTTTTTTGTTGTAAAAGGGTTCTCAATGCTTTTTTACGCTCTATTAACTCAGTTCCAAACTTTTTTCTTGTTTCAAGAATAAACGCTTCGATTTTTGGTGTTTTTATGGGTTGGTATAAAGACTGTAACTGGTGTTTGATGGTTAAATTAACTACCCCTGAAGCCCACTCCCAATTACCCGTGTGCCCCATTACAATTATTACATTTTTATTTTGTTGGTAAAGTGAATTAATTAATTCAGGATTTGTGAAAACACAGCGTTTAAGTAGCTCTTTTTCGCTTAAGGCTGTGAGCTTAATTCCTTCAAATACAAGGTCAAATAACTGTTTGTAAAATTTTTTCTCAATTACTTTAAGCTCAGATATTAAGTACGTAGGAAACACCATACCTAAGTTTTTACGAACTACCTTAACTCTATAGCGTAATACTTTGTAAAAAAGAAAATAAGAAAGGTTTGACCAAAAATAAAGGAGCCAAAAAGGGCTCCTTGCAATTATGTAAATTAATGGTTTTAGAATTATAAATACCACTTGCATAAAACGAAGTTAGCTACAGCAACTTGTTAGAATAGTTTGCCACCATCATTTTTAACAAACCTTTTGTACAAATAATATGCGCCGGCAACAATTAAAATTAACACACCAAATTGCCATATTATTTTTATAAATATATCATTTTTATTTTTTGCAAAAATAAAATCGTTTATTTCTTGAACGTCTTGATATCCCATATCAAGCATTTTTTTAAATATATCA
>JBMYOR010000195.1:0-5728 GCA_049599535.1 Bacteroidia bacterium
GCCTTCTCAATTGCGCGTTCTACACCAGAAGCATCCTTACCTCCAGCACTTGCAAAGAAGGGCTGACCACCGCCACCGCCTTTAATGTCGGCGCTCATTACTTTTATTAGTTCTTTGGCGTCTAATCCCTTTTCTTCAACTAAACTTGGCTCAATAATTACCCAAACATTCAGTTTATCACCAAAAGCAGCAGCTAAGACCACCACAGCTCGCGGAGCCATGTTTTTGATCATAAAGCTCAGGTTCTTGCCTTCACCTGCATCATTAAGCTCTACTTGTTTTACTAAAACGCCTATGTCATTTACCTTTTCAACCGATTTCATGAGCTCATTGCGCATAGCAGTTACTCTAGCGTTTTTGAATTGCTCAATTTGATCTTCCAACTTCTTCTTGTCATCAACCAATTGTTGAATTGATTTCATTGGATCTTTTGCTTTGAGCATCTCTTTTATGTCGGCTACGATTTTGGCTTCTTCTCTTGCTTTTTCTTCAGCAGCTTTTCCAGTAATTACTTCAATTCTGCGTACACCTGCGGCTACGGCACCTTCGCTTGCAATTCGGCAAAGGCCAATTTCTCCTGTGGCATTTACGTGAGTACCACCGCAAAGCTCAATTGAGTATTCGGGATCAAAAGTGATCATGCGTACGTTATCGCCATATTTCTCACCAAAAAGCATCATGGCACCTGCCTTTTGAGCTTCTTCAATAGGAATGTTTCTAGCTTCGCCCAGCGCTACATTTTCTCTGATTTTTTCATTTACAATTCGCTCTACTTCAACAATCTCGTCATTGGTCATTTTAGAGAAATGAGAAAAATCGAATCGCATATAATCTGGCCCTACTAAACTCCCTTTTTGCGCCACATGATCGCCCAATACTTTCCTTAATGCGCTATGAACAAGGTGTGTAACACTATGGTTCTTTTCAGTACTTTTTCTCTTTGAAGCATTAACACTTGCTGTAAGGTCAGCAGCTAAATTTTTAGGTAACTCTTTAGTGAAATGAAGAATTAAGTCATTCTCTTTTTTGGTATCAATAACATAGATTTTTTCATCACCATTGCTTAGCTCGCCAGTATCTCCAATTTGGCCTCCACCTTCTGGGTAAAATGGGGTTTTGTTCAATACCAATTGATATTGCGTTTTTCCTTTTGCGGTAATTGAGCGGTATCTTAAGATTTTAGTTTCAGCTTCTAGCGTATCGTAGCCTACAAATTCAACATCAAGACCCTCATTAACAACTGTCCAATCACCCTGCTCTTTATCGGCATCGGCCTTTGATCGTTTACGTTGTTGGTCAAGTGCTTTTTCGTAGCCTTTTATGTCAACTGTAAAGTTTTCTTCTTCGGCCATTAACTGAGTCAAGTCAATTGGAAAGCCGTAAGTATCAAATAACTCAAATGCAAACTCTCCTGGAATTTCTTTCAATTTAGCTTCAGAAATGAAGCTTTCATATCGTTTTGTACCTGTGCTCAAGGTGCGTAAGAAAGAGTTTTCTTCTTCTTTAATCACCTTGGCCAAAAAGTCTTTCTGAGCAAATACCTCAGGGAAAACGTCTTTGAAGTTATCGGCCAGCAAGCTACTCATTGAAAATAAGAAAGGCTCATTACAATTGAAATACCTAAAGGCATATCGTACTGCACGTCTTAACATTCTTCTAATAACATAACCCGCGCCGGTATTACTTGGCAACTGACCATCGGCAATTGTGAATGTAATGGCTCTAACGTGATCAACCAAAACCCTTATGGCAATATCAGTTTGCTCATTTGCACCATACTTTACTCCGAACTTGTTTTCTACATACTGGATTAAATAAGAGAAAACATCAGTGTCGTAATTAGATTTTTTGCCTTGAATCACAGCAGCCAAGCGCTCTAAGCCCATGCCGGTATCTACATGCTTTGCGGGTAGGTTTTCTAAGCTTCCGTTAGCCTTGCGGTTGTATTGTATAAATACATTATTCCAAATTTCAATTACTTGCGGATGGTCTTTGTTCACCATTTCCTTACCAGAAATCTTGGCGATTTCATCATCATTTCTAAGGTCAATATGAATTTCAGAACAAGGTCCACAAGGTCCTTGATCGCCCATTTCCCAAAAGTTATCTTTTTTATTGGCAAGAATAATTCGGTCTTCAGCAATGTGCTTTTTCCAAATATCAATGGCTTCTTGGTCTACAGCAACTTCATTATCACCTTCAAAAACAGTAACATAAAGGCGGCTTTTGTCAAGCTTATAAACTTCAGTCAAAAGCTCCCAAGCCCAGCCAATGGCTTCTTCTTTAAAATAGTTACCAAAACTCCAATTACCCAACATTTCGAACATGGTGTGGTGGTAGGTGTCTTTACCCACATCTTCTAAATCGTTGTGTTTACCGCTCGCTCTCAGGCATTTTTGAGTATCAGCTACCCGTTTTTCGTTGGCTACTTTATTGCCCAAAAAGTAATCTTTAAACTGATTCATACCCGCATTGGTAAACATTAGGGTAGGGTCGTTTTTAATTACAATAGGGGCTGAAGGAACCACCTTGTGTCCTTTTGAAGCAAAAAAATCAAGAAAAGCCTTACGAATTTCGTTAGCGGTCATTGGGCTAAAATTTTAAGGCTGCAAAAGTAGAATTGATAAGGCAGTTTTAAATTTTAGATGCTAAATTTTAAATCATTTGCTTAAATAAAGCTCTTTAATTGGTTCATTCACTTTTGATGGTTGATTAATCAAGACTAGCCAAGGCCCTTTTAAAGAAATGAATTCAATCAAACCCAAAGCTTATTCCTGCTTCAATGGTACTGCCAAATGCTTGCGCACAAAAACCCTGCCTATAAAGTGCATAAACCTTGAAATTATCTTGAAAATGCATTGAAACGAATGGAGCTAAAAATGCATTGTTGAATGAAGCGCCAATTTCAACTAAATTCCGATAGGCAACAGATGTTTGATATGTGTTTAGATAAAAATCAAAGTCGCTTGTAAAAAAGTGGCTAAGGTCTATAGTTAAAATATTACTCAACCCATACTCATAGCTTATGTAAGATGAAATTTGCCTTGGAGCTGAGTGTCTTATAGGTGTACCTTCTGCAAATACACTGCTGCGAGCCGCATGTTGAAGCCCCAAACCCCAACTTAACTTTTTATAATTGAGAAGCACGCCAATATCAGATGTTAGCTGATTGCTATTTGATAAAGATGAAATCACAGGGTCATTAGGATCAAAGGCTTCAATTGCTTCCTTTCTAATTCTGCTGTTTAAATAATTGAAGCGGACAGATGTTTTTAATTTAAAATCGTCGGTGTGAATTAAGTAATATCCAGATGAGAGTGAATAAGTGGGGGATTGCACAAACGTGCCATAATTAACAAACGCAAATTGTGCGCCCAAGCTAAATCGTTTATTAAGGGCCTTACTATAAGAAAATAAAAAATCTTGAGTTTGGGCATTTGGCCTTAATGCTCCTGCAATCATTAATTCATTTGAAAAGCTAAACGAATGTATGGCTGGGTTAAATGATTTGGCTAAATAATGCTGATGATAGAAAATTGGGCTAGTTTGGGCAAATGTGAAGTTTATAGAAACAAAGAATAGGGCAAGAGATAATAGTATTTTCATTGCTTTAAATCTGTTTAAAATATTGATATATTGTTAGCTTAGTAAACCTTTAGATTGGTAATTTATTCTAAATGATAAGATTCAAGCTCTGAAGTGTAAATTGTGGGTGATGCAATATAAAAATATTCATGATATACAATTCCAATTTCTTTAGCCACATATTGCTTTGTGAATCTTGGATACTTGTTCTTTACTTGCCAAGTGCGGTCTTCCTTTTTCCACCAAACTTTTCCTTCTCGGTTAATAACATTTACATAGCTAAACATTTGAGCTTGATATCCATTTGGGAGTTTGCGCATATACCACCTTACTGATGCAAATCTGCTGCCGTCATTTTTATACCAATCATGTTTTTCAATTGTATCTGTAAAGTTTGTTGTTGAAAAATAAACCCTTCCATTGTTACCCACTAAATACCCTAAAGAGTCTTTAACCCAAATAGAATTTGGAAATAGAATCCTTGATTGATCATAAATATGAAATACCGTATCTGTTCCAATTATTTCCATTTGGGTGATTTTTAGTGTATCTCCACCTTTAGCCGTTTTTATTCCGTTGGTATCAACTTCATAGTTTTGATAGACCCAATAATTGCCAACGGCTAATGGAAAAAATGAGGATGAAAGAGGAGCAGGTTTATTTATTTCATTATTTTCTTCCAATACTTCTTCGTCAGAATTACATGAAAAAAGTTGAAGAATAAATGTAAAAGCAATTGCGTAGATAAATAATAATCGCATTAGTCAACTTTATATTTAACCAACCTTGCTTCGGTAACTGTTAAACCTGATAAATAGCCAAATTCATAATATACTTTGCCAACTCCCTTCGCATAAAGGTTGTTGTAGAATTTTGGAAAACCTTCGAATGTATTTGGTCTGGCCAATGCATTTCTTTGTTTAAGGTTTAATAATGAATCAAAAACGCCAGCAGGGGTTTGAATTGTGCCAGAGTACTTTTCCATATAACGTCTCACGTAAACGAAGTCTTTTTGTTCAGACCCTTTTATGTTGTAAGCATACAAAGTGTCATTAAAATTATCAATACTTAATTTTTTTATCCCAGGCTTTTCAATAAGGTAACCAGCCGAATCCTTGTAGTATTTATAAGCATCTTTTTGTTCAAAAAAAGTACTGTTATAGCTCACTTTCCAAAAAGTATCGGTGCCAAAAATTTCAGTGCCCACCACATGAATGCTGTCAGTTCCCATAAATCTTTCATAGCTTGTATCTGGATAAGTTTCGTGTAGTTCATAAACCCAATAATTCCCTGCCTTCATTGGGTAATAGTCGCTTGCCTTTGGGGTTTCTTTTTTTGTGGGGGTGTTAGTGTCATCATTTCCGCAAGCTGAAAATAAAAGTGCAATTACCGACAATGCGGCAACGATTGATAAACTTCTCATGTTTTTTTTTGATCCTAGAATTATTTCGCCATCAAAACGACAACAGTATAAAAATAGTATGAAAAACAACACAATTAATTGAGTAGTGCTTAAACCATCTGCATTAACAATGCAGTGCCTACCGAAAATAATATGCCAGCCAGCATTATAAAGAGTAAAATGTTGAGTCGAGTTTTAAAGTACCCCCATTTGTTGAGCAACAAATAAAGAATAAAGGCAATTACGCCAGCAGGCAATGAAAAAAATAGGTTTATATAATATGTCCAAAACCAAAAAGTACCCGCAAAATATATACTTAACAAAAGAGTAATAATGTAAAGTATATCGTTGCGGGTACTTAATTTTTGCTTGTTCATGCAAGCGAAAATAATATTTTACCTACATGGCTTCTATCTGCTTAATCAATTGCTCGGCTTCAGCCCTAAGCTCATCGCTTCTTTTTCTGTCAGATGTTGAATACTTATAAGATTGCTCCATAAGTTTTCTGTATTGATCTTGTAATTTTTCTTTTGGTGATTTGCTACTGAATAATCCCATGATATTTGTTTTTATATAAAACCGGAAGTACTTAAAATGGTTTAAGCTTGCAGCATAATTATGTTACCAAGTTTATCAGAAATCAGTAATAGCCAATGGGCTTTATCATTAATTGCCGCTTTTTTAATAGGTATTTCAAAGTCTGGTATTAAGGGTATTGCCACAATAATTGTAACATTAATG
>JBMYOR010000196.1:0-5724 GCA_049599535.1 Bacteroidia bacterium
AAACAACTTTGTCTTTATATCTAATCTGATCTCCCCAAAGCATAATTTTATTAGAATAAATAAAGGCAATGGTTAAAAAGACAAGCACCACAATTTTGGTAACTATTAGTTTTATTTTAAAACTTGGATCTACGAAATTTTTAAGTTTTAAAAACATTACTGCAGCCACTATTAGGTTTAGCAAGCCCAACACTAATGGAGTATAAGTAAAACCTAAATAGGGTAGGCCCACAAAAGCAAATAGCACTCCTCCAATTAGTGATCCGTAATAGTCTTTTTCTAGTATTGACGATATGTTTGTTCTAAGGGCTTCGTACTGCTCATTTATTCGAGTTACCAGCGGAATTTCAAGTCCAATAAGCAAGCCTATAGAAATGCTTAGAACATAAATTAAAAAGCCTTCGTAATAACTAAAAGCGGCAACTGAGTATACAACAATAGCTGAAAAACCCACAAGCAGGCTTAAAATGCTCTCTATAAATATAAAGTACTCGAGTAGGTTTTTTTTAAACTGTCGGCTTATACGGCTACCCACCCCCATAGCAAAAAGCATAATCGAAATTATAAGGGTCCACTGCACCAATTGGTTGCCTAAAAAGTAGGTAGCCAAAGTAGCTAAAACGTATTCGGCTACAATTCCTGAAATTCCGGTAGCAAAAATGGCGAGCTTTAAAACCCCGCTATTGCTAAGTTTTAGTTTCATCTACAGAGTCCAGCTAATAAGCACCGCACCACCAATGTATGCAAATGCTTCAATTAATGCGGCACCTACATTCGGATGTTCTTGATTTACAATTTCGTCGGTTAGATTTCGAGTAGGCAATAGAATTTTATCGGTAAGAAAACGCGCCAACGGTAAAAACACAAAACCTATTGATACATCAATACCAACGGTTAACAAATGATCGAACCAACTTTCAAAATCGCCTTCAATACCTGTTTTTATCAAAAAGGCAATGGCAATTAAAGCACCAGCATAGCCAATACCAACGGCAACATTGTCTTTTTCAATTTCGTCATGTATATCATAAGGTGTAATTAGGTTATAAACTTTTGCTGCCGCAAAAAATAATACTTGTGCTATGGCCCAAAACGCCACGGCGGTTATTATTCCACCACCTTCACCAATCACGGCGCCATATATTATTAATCCTGTTGAAAAATAATTGGCAGCTTCTATAATTCCAGTGCCTAAGTTTCGGTCAGTTAAAATTTCTTTACTCATAAAAAACTTAGAAAACACAAGTTTGTCATTTATTTTGGCCGATATGTTTAATAATACAATGGCTAATAAACCATAAATGCCAATATTCATCATATCGTCAAGCATACCGAATGATGGACCAATAATGGCTCCGCCTAAGGCAGTAATTAAACCCGCATAGTAGCCCACCATACTTGTGCTAAAGGCAACATTATCATTATCAACTAATTCTCGGTTTACATTTATATTTTTATTAAATAGCCCAAAAGCTATTTTTCCAATAAAAAATAAAACAAATGCTATTGCTATATAGGTAAGGGTACTTAAAACTTCTAATATATTCATCGTTTATTTTTTTATTATTTACCAAATCCACCACCTCTAGATCTGTAGCTGCTGCCACTGTATCTCGAGCTTGATCGTGATGATCGTGTTGACCTTTGCCTTTGATTTTTTCTTGAATAATAATATGGCTTGCTTTTTTTAGTGTAGCTGCTATTTGTACCATAATAGCTCGAGCCATTAACTTGCGGACCATAATATGCAGAGTTGCCCCTGTATCCTGTATTATAATCGGTGTAGTAATTGCGATAAACAGGCCTGTTGATTAAATCAAACATGCTGCTCATAAACATATATCGGCCATAAAAACTCCAAAATGATTCACCGCGGCTATTGGTTTCCCATCGCCCATATCGCTCATTACCTACATAAGAACCATAACCCGGCGGTGATATTGATTTATTTAGCTTGCCATCTTTTTTTGAAACCAGTTCCATACCCAAATTATTTTCATTGCTTTTATAAAAACTTGATTTTACGGGGTACCAGTCGGTATATTTTTTTTCAGGATCGCTTAACGAATCTTTATGGCTAATTATCAAATATTGGTGCAAATACTCCTTAGACCAACCACTTGTTTTTACATCCATATCGTAAAGCACAACTGAAAAGCTCATGTACTCAAGGTATTCTTTTGTAAACTCATCTACGGGGTTTTTGGCGTTTTCGGTGCTTGATGTGTATGTGCGGTTAGCATCTGAGCCACCTGAGCTGCAACGAGACATGCCAAAGAAAATAAAAATGATCCCAATGATAATCACAAAAAAGAAGGTGCGACTAGTTTTCTTTTTCTCTTCATAATCTCGGGGTGCTCTTTTAGGTTGATCAGCCCTTGGTAATATGTTTGAAATTTCAAATTCTTTAACCACCTTGCCAGCGGCTGCTTCAAACTCTTCATCACCCCAGCGTTCAATCGAAAGCATTTTATCGCCATCGGTATTTTCATAATCCCAGTTTACAAAACCATCCCAGTTTGAGCTTTTGGTATTTCTCCAATATCCGTTAGATTCTTCGGTACGTATGTAAGTAATACCGCCCAGATTTACTTCGCGAGGTGGTTCATCATTTTCAACTATGTATTTGGGTAGATTACGGTCAATTGCAATAGGACTTACTTTGTCCCAAATGGCCAACTCAATTTCGTCATCTACTTCAACTGATAAATACTTTTCTTCAGTTCCGCTGGTAACTTTATATTCTTTGGTATAATTTTCGTTGCCCCAATCATATTCATATTCTTCTTTTACTTCCCAGGTCTTTAGGTCATAATCAAAGAGATAGCCGAGTGCTAAATCGGTAACTCTTATGTTTAAACTGTCATACTGACTCATAAGGTTTTAAATTCCATTTTGTGCGAATATACCAAAGTACAAAGCTTTTTTGGGCCAAAGTGGTACGAATGGAAAATATTGTTTTACAGCGGAAAATTTCTGCCATTTTTAAGGTCTGACAAGTAGCTATTTGAACTAAAAAGTTGGTAATTCATTTAGTTCTTTTAATATTTGATTGTCGGCTCAATGGCTGATCATGTGTAATTTATGCTTAAAAAATTTGATTTAAATAGCTCTACACGCCGTTTTGTAAGTTTTTTGGTAATTGTACTGTTGGCGGTTTCTTGTAAAAACCACAAGATTGAAACTGTAGCTGAAAAACCTGAATTTACCCAACCTGTTGATAGAGATTTAGATGCCATTGATGCAGATGGCAAACTTGTAGTTTTAATGGGGAACAGCTCATCGAGCTATTTTATATACAGGGGTCGCCCCATGGGTTTTGAGTACGAAATGTTGAGCCGATTTGCCCGCGATCATAATTTAGATTTAGAAGTAATTATTCCTGATGACTTAAATGAAGTTTTTGAACTATTAAATCAAGGTAGGGGAGATCTTGTTGCCGCGGGGTTAACGGTAACTAAAGAGCGATCGAGGCAAGTTGCTTTTACCAATTATTTAATTACTACAAGGCAAGTTTTAGTGCAGCGAAAACCTGACGACTTTAATAAAATGTCGTGGAACAACATTAGAAAATCATTGATTAGAAATCAATTAGATCTGATAGGTAAAAAGGTTTACGTTAGAAAAAAATCGTCATATTACAGCAGGCTTGTATCGTTAAGTAATGAGATAGGAGGCGATATTGAAATTGAAACCGTAAGAGGAGATGTAGAAACTGAAGAGTTGATTAGAAAAGTAGCAATGGGCGAGATTGAATATACAATAGCCGATGAGCATATTGCAAAACTTAATGCATCTTATTATCCAATACTTGATGTAGCTACTCCTATTAGTTTTCCGCAACAATTGGCTTGGGCAGTTAGGTCTAACTCGCCGGCGCTACAAACGGCTCTAAACAAATGGATTGAATCTAATAGAAAATCGGTAGCTTTTAATCATTTGGTAATGAAATATTACAAAAATCGCAAAGGTTTTATTCAGCGTAGTAGTAGCGGTTTTCATTCTCAATATGGCGGTAGAATTTCGATTTACGACGAGTATTTTAAAAAGCACGCCACAGCAAGTGGTTGGGATTGGCGTTTAATTGCTTCATTGGCCTATCAAGAATCAAAATTTAACAATGAGCTTGAATCTTGGGCAGGTGCCCGTGGGTTAATGCAAATGATGCCCGGCACCGCCAAGCGTTTTGGAGGTGATTCTATTATGAGTGCCGAAAAAAGTATAATTACAGGACTCAAATTTGTGAATTATTTAAATAACTTTTGGGAAAAAGAAATTCCAGATTCGGCTGCTAGAGTTCCTTTTGTTTTGGCATCATATAATGCGGGTTTAGGCCATGTAGTTGATGCCACTCGGTTAGCTGAAAAATTTGGAAACCCAAAAGATGATTGGCAATACGTTTCGTATTTTTTAAAAAACAAAAATCACAAAAGATTTTATTCTGATCCTGTTGTAAAACATGGATATTGCAGGGGCACAGAGCCTGTTAATTACGTAAAGAAAATCACGGGTAGATATGAGCAATACAAGAAATTAATTCCGCTAGCTCTGAAAGAAAATTCTGAACTTATTGCAGTGAAATAAATTGCATTTAATTACCCAATACAATGATTTTTTTGGTTGACACCGTATTGCCATTATTTGCTTGTAAAATGTAAGTGCCAGGCCTTAAAAATAGTTGGTGGTGTTGATTGTTATAAAGGTTAAAGTTACCAATGGTTTGTCCTTGTAAATTAATCAGTTCAAGTGAATACGTTTGATTTGATGTATTATTTATATTAACCGTTCCGTTACTCGTTAGCGTTGGGTAAAGCAAAATATCTTTTGGCCACTGAGCGCCGATACTGCCTGGGGTAAAGCCTTTATATTTAAACAACCCACTATTATCGGTGCCAAACCACATTCTTCCGTTGCCATCGGCTGCTACACAAGATAGTTCGTCGGGCAAGTCAGAATTGGTTGAATTTATATATCGCCATACTTTTTCTCCGGTAGATTCATCAATAAATTTGATTCCTCCATTCAATTCAAAAATCATCCAAGGGTTTCCTATACTATCAAAGGCAACATCTTTTACTTCATTTAATAATGTTTTTATCTCATCATTTTTCCAAACTATAATAGAATCATTAATAATTTTTATTACAGCTAAGTTGGTTACTACCCACATGGTATCATTAGTACCTTTTTTAATAGATTTAACCTGTGCATTTTTAAGTTTATATGGTTTAATGGTAAGGTCAACTTTTTGCCAAGCATCATTATTTTCATAATAAACTATTCCTCCGCTGGCCATAAAAAACTCACCCTTTGAGTTAGCCGAAACCTGGTCAATTTTCCATTGATCAATAATAGGATTCGTTTTAGGGCTTCTGGTTCTCCAACGTTTTTCTCCATCAAAAAACACCATACCGCTATCGGTAGCAAATAATACCAAACTGTCTCCTAAAATTTCGATGTCATGCACCTGATTAATCAAAGGGCTATTAAGCGTATCGGTACCAGCATATATCAGTTTTGTAATTATCGGATCGGTTAGGTCATCTTTGTTGTCGAGTCTAAAAACGCCATTATACTCATTTGTAAAACTATTAAAATCAGTAAAAAAGATTTTATCAAGAATGAATTGCTTTTTTTCCAAAACACAAGTATTTATACCTTGCATGACAAAATCCGTTATGTGGAATACAAGTATCAAAATGCAAAACGTTTTCATCAAATTTC
>JBMYOR010000197.1:0-5676 GCA_049599535.1 Bacteroidia bacterium
ACTAGTTTACGTTCAATTGTTAAACGATTACATATCAGATCACGATAAACAAGCGCTGTATTTAGTTCCTGAAATTGCACTTACCACACAATTAGTTACTCGCTTGGCAGAGTTTTTTGGCAATTCAATTGCTGTATATCATTCAAGACTCAGTAACAACGAGCGTTATGAATTATGGTTGGGAATTAAACAAGGTAAATATAAGTTAGTAGTTGGAGCTCGATCTTCAGTTTTTTTACCTTTTAAAAATCTAAAGTTTATAATTGTTGATGAAGAACACGAAGCATCATTTAAACAACAAGACCCAGCGCCACGGTATAATGGCAGAGACGCCGCCATTGTTTTGGCCCATCAGCTACAAATTCCTATTGTTTTAGGCTCAGCAACTCCTTCAATTGAAACCTACCACAATGCGCAGCAAAAAAAATATGCATACGTGTATTTGGGAAAACGATACGGCGATGTAAAAATGCCTCGTATTGAACTCATTGATTTAAGGCAAGAACAAAAAAACAAATCGGTTCAAAACAATATATCCCGAGTTTTAAAAAATAAGATTAAGGGTCATTTAGAAAATAAACACCAAGCCATTTTATTTCAAAACCGAAGAGGCTATGCCCCAATAATGGAATGCGGAACCTGTGGCTGGGTACCATTTTGCAAAAACTGCGATATTACACTTACCTACCATAAATACAATCAAACACTAAGTTGCCATTACTGTGGCTATACATCAGTAGTGCCTAAAAAGTGTAACAATTGCGGCCAGTTTGAAATGAGAATGAAAGGGAGTGGCACCGAAAGACTTGAAGATGAGATTGAAATTCAGTTTCCTACCCAAGTGGTGCAACGTATGGACCTTGATACAACTCGTAAAAAACACAGCCTTGAAGATATTATTAAGGGTGTTGAAAAACGCGAAATTGATATTTTAGTAGGCACACAAATGGTTACAAAAGGGCTTGATTTTGATAATGTAAAACTAGTGGGCGTAATTTCTGGAGATAGCAGCTTGCATTTTCCAGACTTTAGAGCGGCAGAGCGCACTTTTCAACTACTCGTACAAGTTGCGGGCCGATCGGGCCGACGCGGCCAACAAGGTGAAGTTGCAATACAAACCTATCAGCCTGATCACTACATTTTTCAAATGCTTTTAACGCATAATCAAAACGCATTTTACCAAACCGAAATACAGCAAAGGCATGTTTTTAAATACCCCCCATTTTACCGACTTGTAAAGGTTACCGTAAGGCATGTAAAAATAGAAAAAGTTAATGCCGCCGCTGATGAGCTTTATAAAAACCTTTGCGAGTACATACACCGTAAAAATATTTTTGGCCCAGAGTTTGGCCCCACCCCAAGGTTAAAAAATAGATACCACAAAGTGCTTCTTTTAAAATTTGATATTAAAGCTGATATTCTGCATAAATCTAAAAAGGCCTTAATTCTTTCAATAGAAAAAGCCAAATCTACCCCAAATGGCAAGTCAGTCAACTATTTAATTGATGTAGACCCATATTAATTGTAATCTTTGAAACGTGAAAAAGAAGGTACTCCCAAAAATTAATGTTTTGGCATTGATCGTGATAATGTTCAGTGCTGCATGTACAAGAGATTTTAAGCTACAAAATCAAAATCTAGACTTAACAGTTCCGATTGCTAGCACATCTCTATCGCTTAAAAACTTTGTAGAACCAGAAAACTATGTGCTTAATGCCGACAGCCAAATACATTTAGTTTATGATTTAAATATTTACGAGGCTAATCCGCTTGAACTGTTTGCCGTACCTAACCGAGAAGATAATCATAAGGCGTCATTAGAAACCATAAGACTATCAAATACGGCGCTAAAAGCACAGGTTACCTTGCAAGAAGCTTATCCACCTGCTCAATTATTACATGGGCAAACTACAATGGTACCAGCTCTAGAGCTTGATAATGTTACAAAAGTTGATGTAGACGCAAACACCTTTTTTGAATCGGCTCTTTTAGAATCAGGAAAGATGTTTTTAAAAGTAGAAAACGGTTTTCCTGTTGAATTAGAGTACATGCAGTTTTTACTCACTAATAAAAGTGATAATAAAAAGGTAGCGCTAATGGAGTTTAACAATGTAAAACCAGGTGAAATACAAGTTGATTCGGCCGATATGACTGATATATATGCCGAAGGATTAATGATTGGTGAATTGGTTAAAGTTAAAACTGTTGCATCGGCAAATCCTGTAAAAATCAATAAAAACGATGCTGTAAAGTTTGAAGTAAGTGTAAAAGACTTAACAGCATTTGAAGCTAAGGCTGTTTTTCCGTCTCAAAATGTAATTGACCTTGATATATCTTGGGACTATGATTTTGGAGGTCCAGAATTAAGCGAAATGACCATTGAAGAAGGTAAACTTATAATGCAAGTAGAAAGTAATGTAGATGAGACTATATACGTAACTTTTGAAGTACCGGGTTTAATTGACGATGGAGATACAGTAGTACAATATTTTACCGTTCCCCCCGCATCTGATGGAAACCCTTATTCTGAAACCAAAGAAGTATCACTTGCAGGCTACGATGTGATTTTAAAAGGTAAACGCGGCGAAGGCTGGACAGAGTTTAACAGCATTCATAACAGATTAATTGCCAGAATTGACTCGAGCGGAGAACTAAAAAGTATTTCAAAAAACGATAGTATAACCCTTTACATAGGAATGCTCGACCTTAAACCATCATACGTAAAAGGCTACCTAGGGCAAGATACTTTTAGCTTTGGACCAGAAAAAGAAGATATAGCCGTTTTTAAAAAGCTAAATGGTTTGCTAGATGTTAAAGATGTAAACATGAAGCTTAATTTGTTTAACAGCTCAGGAATTGAGGCCGAAGCAAATTTTGATCAAATTAATTCAATTAATAAATCTGATGAGAATGTGGCTTTAAATAGTGCCTTAATTACAAAGCCTATTCAATTAGATAGGGCTAGCGATAAATCAACACCTTTTGAAACAACAATAGAGTTTACAACTGACAACTCTAATGCTGATGAGTTTATCGAAAACCTCCCAGTATCAATTGGTTATGGTCTTAATCTTAACGTAAACCCTAAAGGTAACACTACTAATCACAACGAATTTGTTTACTCAGATAGTAGAATTATAGCATCGGTTTTACTTGATATTCCAATGAATATTGAACCAGAAGATGTTTCGATGACAGATACTTTTGATGTTGATTTTGAAAGTTTTGCCAGTATCGAAAACCTTGAGTCTATCACATTGAATTTAATTGTTTATAACGGCTACCCTTATTCTAGTGATGTGGATTTTATTTTAATTGACGAAAATGACAATGTATTTGATACTTTATTTAGTGATGCAACTGAGGCAAGCCCCGGGCTATTACCTGATTTTGGCGAAAAAATAAAAGAACCATCAAAAACAGTTTTTAAAACATCGCTAAATAAAGACCAACTCAATCAACTGGAAAACATAAAAAAAGCGATTGTAATAACCCGATTTCAGTCTAACTCTACTAGAACATACACGCTTTACGACTCATACTCAATTGATATAAAACTTACCGCTGACCTTGAATATATTTACAGTGCTGAATAAACTTGCTTTCATTCTATTTATCCCACTATCATTATTTGCTCAAAAATCAAAAGATTCGGTAAGTACTGCAAGCCCAAAGTTGGGAATGATAGTTCTAAACTCTCAAACCCGGTATTCATCAAATTTTTTAAGTACTACTGAGTTCTTAAACTTAGCCACAAGTCCAATTATCAACGATAACTTCTTAAATGAGTTTTATGACAATGCCATGTTGTCAAATAGCTTAGTTTACTTCAATCAAAATTCTATTGAAGCCCCTGTTCCAAAAACTAATCAAAAGCTGAGTGTTCGTTTGTCTAATCATTCATTTTTAAATACCACTTTAGATAAAGATTTAGTGGGTCTTTTAGCCAAAGGCAATAGTTTTTACAAGGGTAAATTTGCCAATGTAAACCATTCTGATTTCCTATACTTTACTCAGTCTGGCATTTCATTATCTTATACTAAACCTATCACTACCAAAAAGTTATTCATCTTTATTAAACCAAACATTCAACTAAATCAAACCTCTACTTTCTACCATTTTAGTATTCAAAATTCATCACTTTTTACTGAAGAAAACGGCGAGTACTTAGACTTGGTTTACAATTATGAATATGCAATTCAACAAAGCCCAAAAGCATTTTCAGGAATTGGAATCAATGGTAGTTTAACCATTGATCTAATAACAGCGAATGCAAAAACAGTGGCATCAATAGGCATATATAATGTGGGCAGCATGCGTTTTAACAATAGCAATCATTTTTACGGGGCTAATAATAGCGAATTGTCCTACAGCGGCTCGTTTTTAAACTATAACGACCTCTCGAGCCTTGGAGGAACCAACGTACAAACAGAAGCAGATAGCTTAATTAAACTTATTGAGCCTCAAAAGATTGAAAATAGCTCAAAAATGGCACAACCATTTAATCTCAATTTTTATATTAAAACCAACGTAAGCCCAAAAGATTTAGTAGGATTTAATATTTACTATTTACCAGGTTATACGCTTGAGCCAGTATTTAACTTAAGCTACGATAGGCAAATCGGCAAGTCACAGTTCGGTTTTAATTTAGGTAATGGTGCATTTGGTGGTCTATCGGCAGGCTTAAACTATAATTATACAACAGATAAATTCTTTATAACTAGCCAAATATTAGGGCTTACACAATTAAACAATAGTTTACACGCCCAAAGCGGATTATCATTAACCGTTGGCTACATACTTTAAAGCTAAAAATTTAAGGTATTGATAAGGATTTGCAATTAATTTACATTTGCAAAAAAAACTCACATGCAAAAAATAGCTGTTATAGGATCAGGAACCATGGGAAACGGGATTGCCCATGTTTTTGCTCAAAACGGATACCAAGTAAACCTAATAGACATTAGCGAAAAAAGCCTTGAAAAAGCTTTAGCTACCATAGGCAAAAACCTTGACAGGCAAGTAGCTAAAGAACGTATTACAGCTGAAATTAGAGACAATGCTCTAGCTAATATATCAACTTTTACAAACACGGCTGAAGGCGTAAGTGATAGAGATTTGGTAATTGAAGCTGCCACTGAAAATGTAGATATTAAGTTAGATATATTTAAAACAATCGATGCGAATGCCCCTGCAGATTGCATATTGTCAACAAATACATCTTCTATATCGATAACCAAAATTGCATCGGTAACCAACAGGCCCGACAAGGTAATTGGCATGCACTTTATGAACCCAGTGCCGGTAATGAAACTTGTTGAGATAATTAACGGATATAGCACATCAGCTGAAACTACCAACACTATTGTAGAATTGAGCAAGGCCATTAAAAAGGTTCCTGTTCCGGCAAATGATTATCCTGGTTTTGTAGCCAATCGTATTTTAATGCCAATGATTAATGAAGCAATTTTTAGCCTTTACGAAAACGTTGCGGGCGTTGCTGAAATAGATACGGTAATGAAACTTGGTATGGCACACCCAATGGGCCCACTTCAATTAGCTGATTTTATTGGATTAGATGTATGCCTATCGATTTTAAATGTACTGTATGACGGTTTTGGTGATACAAAATACCGTCCATGCCCACTATTGGTAAATATGGTTACCGCCAAAAAA
>JBMYOR010000198.1:0-5659 GCA_049599535.1 Bacteroidia bacterium
TTGCTAATGCCGCCTATTTAATTGAATTGGGCAATAACTTAATAATAAAACCCGCTATACAAACTAAATTTTTACCAGGGCAATCATTACAATTTGATTTAGTAGCAAACTTTATTTTATTAGAAAAACTTTGGCTAAACACAGGGATAAGAACCAACGAAAGCTTTTTTGCAGGCATGAGAATAAAAGTAGGTAAAAGCTTATGGCTGGGCTACAGTTACGATCAGCGTTTAAACTTTACCTATTCAGAATTTAATGCCAGCACACATGAGATTTTTATTAATTTCAACATCAACCACAAAAATTTAAACCACCGCAGCCCAAGATATTTCTAATGAAAAATTTATGGTTTATATTACTTCTATTTCCCGTATGTGCATTTGGGCAAAATAAAAAGCTAAACAAAGGCATTGCTTTTTTTGAAAAAGAACAATATGCCGAAGCATTAAAGCAACTATCAAAAGCCGGTAATCCTAAAGACGATTTAAACCTAACCTATTATCTTGCCCGTACCAATCATTTATTGCAAAATCTTGACACAGCGCATTATTACTATTCTATTCTTGACCAAAAAAACACAAAAAACAGTGAATATTTAATTCATTATGCTGATTTAAGTATAAAACTGAATGAATATGACTTGGCTAAAAGGGCCTTACGAAAGCTACTGGCCTACGAACCAAACAATGGCAGAGCCAAATTATTATTAGAAGGATGTGTGCAAGTTTCAGAATTGAATAAAAATCCCAATTTTTACATCACATCATTTTTAAACCTAAACTCAAATGATGACGATTTTTCGCCAATATTAATGAGTAAAAATGAATTGCTATTTTGCTCAAATCGTGCTGAAGAAAACAACAACAAGGGTTTTTCGAGAGACCAAACGCGGTTTATCAATATTTACCGATCTCAAAAAGGCATTGCTACCGGTTTTGACAAAGCAACCGGCGCAAGCGGTTTAAACGCCAATTTGCATGAAGGCCCAATGGCCTTTGATCCTATATCTAAAAAATTATATTTTACAAGGTCAATTAAAGTGGCTCATAAAAATTTCGGTTACAGCTACACTCTGGCCATTTTTACAAGCGAATTTGATGGCGAATACTGGAGTAAACCCAAAGCTTTTGACTATAATGTAGCGGGCTACTCGGTAGGTCATCCCGCAATATCGCCTGATGGGCAATACCTGTATTTTATATCAGATCAGCCTGGCGGTAGTGGCCTTACCGATATTTACCAATGTAAAAGAATAGGCAACACCTGGGATAGCCCACAAAACCTAAAATCTATTAATACTCCCTACAACGAAATGTTCCCTACGGTTTTGGCCAGCGGATTATTATCATTTGCCAGTAATGGCTACGTGGGGCTAGGCGGTTTAGATATTTTTATAATAAAAAACGATAGCGTAAAAAATGCGGGAGCTCCTATTAATTCATCTAAAGATGATTTTGGGCTAATTACAAATAACAATGATAATAATTACGGATTTTTCTCATCTAACCGAAAAGCACAATTAGGCGGCGACAATATTTATAGTTTTAAGCCAATTGCCATATTGGTTAGTGGCTATATAATTGACTCAGTGAGTAAAAAACCTGTAAAAGAAGGCAGTTGGCGTATTGTAGATTCAAAAGGCAACATTACTGACATTGAAGCTGATAAAAAGGGCTTTTTTACTTTACCCTTAAAACCTAACGATGTATTTACTTTTCAGTTTACGGCACCTAATTATAATATGAAAAAAGCTCCATTTAACACCCAAAATTTAAATAGAGATATAGATACTCTTTTAAATATTGAACTGAGCCGGGGTGTAACTCCAATACTTGAAGGTGTAGTGGTAGATAAAGCCGATACCACGCCTGTGGCTGGCGCCAAGGTAAAACTAACCGATGTTCAAAAAGGCAAATCTGAATCGCTCGAAACAGATACTACAGGCTATTATATATTTTTTGTTGATAGCACTAAGCAATACGAGCTCAATATAGATCATCCTAAGTTTTTAGTATCAAGTATGCCTATTAGCAAAATAGAGAGTAAGTATCAAACCAAAACAAATTCAGCTTTTAATATTAAAATGGTTTCAATTGAGCCTATTGTTTTAAACAAACCGCTCGAAATTGAAAATATTTATTATGATTACGATAAATACGACATCACCCCAACCTCAGCTTCTATATTAGATACGCTATATAATCTTATGGTAAGTAACGAAGATATTGTGGTTGAATTGTCGAGCCATACCGATATTAGGGGCACCGATGAATACAATGTAACACTATCTAAACAGCGAGCCAAAGCAGCCATTGATTACCTAATAGCCAAAGGCATTGAAGACTATAGGCTCGTATTTAAATTTTATGGTAAAACTGAATTGGCGGTGCCTTGCCCAAGCAGCGGCGAGTGCCCTGAATCAGTGCACAAATTAAATAGAAGAACAGAATTTAGAATTGTGGGGTATTAAGCCTCTACCACTTCTTCTTTCTTATCTTTTACCTCAAGCCTATCTGCATCGTAAACTGGGACTTCCTTTTTCTCAAATTGACTGGCAATAATCTTAATAGTTAAAGAGTTGGGCAATATTTTTCTAATTGAAATATAAACCTTATTAAAAAATCCAGGAATAATTACGGCCTTTTTATTTAGCATACCTTTAACTGCTTTGGCTGCAACTTCTTCAGGTGTATAACTGATTATCTTGGCTTTCCAACCTAAGGCGTCAGCAGCGCTTTTAACATTTTCGTTGGTCATTACACCTGCTGGAGTTAATACGGTTACACTTACCCCCGTATTTCTAAACTCGGCTCTAATGCCTCGGCTAAAACTATATACAAACTTTTTTGAAGCCGCATAAACCGATTTGTAAGGTGTATCATAATAGCTAGCAATACTTCCTACATTTAATATGAAAGCTTCATCGTGCTTCTTCAACTCATCAATAAAATAGCGGCTAAGTTTTACCATCGCTACATTATTCAAATTCATCAATTTATCAAAAAAATCAACCGAGTAAGTATCTAGTCTACCAGCATAGCCAAAGCCCGCATTATTTATAAGTATTTGCACATTTATGTTCTCATTTTTGCAAAAATCATAAATAGTTTTAGCTGCATTAGGGTCGGTAAGATCAACTCCAAGCTCCCTCACATCCACATCTACTTGGTATCTATCAACCAGTTCTTTATGGGTTTGTGCTAAGGTTTCATCATGCAATGCCACTAGTAATAAGTTATAACCTCTCTCAGCCAACTCAATCGCCATACAACGGCCAATACCTGAACTTCCTCCTGTAATTAATGCGTATGTTTCCTTAATATTACTCACTATACCTTATCAAAAAATGATTGACTCAACGCCAAAAAATGCAAAATTAAGGTCAATTGACACTTATAATGTGATAAAAGGCAAGGAATCGAGTTCTTTAGTTTCTAATTGGTATTTGATAAATACAGGTAACTAGTAACTTAAGTAATGAGTGACTTGGCCGAGTTGGTAAATACACCTTTTTCATCTAGTTACTTGTCTCTATTCACTCGTATCTTTTATGCGACTATGGGCTCCCCTTCTTGCGATTTAAATTGCTATTGAAATTGAGCTTTAATTCCCCTACCTTTGCACCACTTTTTAAGAAACAAAAACCTACTTATATGACTACTGCTACTGCTTCTAAAAAAGCCACAAAATCAAAGCTTAAATACAATAGAGAAGAAGTATTGGCCGATTTTAAACTGGCCTGCGAAAGCCGACATGCCAGCCTTTTAGGCCGAAAAGAAGTACTTACCGGAAAAGCTAAATTCGGAATTTTTGGCGATGGTAAAGAAGTAGCGCAAATTGCTATGGCTAAGGTTTTTGAAAAAGGCGATTTTAGAAGTGGATATTATCGTGACCAAACTTTTGCAATGGCAAAAGGCATGGTTACAGTTAAGCAATGGTTTGCCCAATTATATGCCGATACTGATGTTGAGAAAGAACCAGCTTCGGCAGGTCGTCAAATGAACGGCCACTTTGCAACTCGCAGTTTAGACGAGAATTACAAATGGAAAAACTTAACGGAGCAGTATAATTCATCAGCTGATATTTCGCCAACAGGTGGCCAAATGCCAAGGTTAGTAGGTTTGGCTTATGCATCAAAACTTTACAGAGAAAACCCAGATTTAAAAGACTTAAAGCAGTTTTCAATCAACGGAAACGAAGTAGCATTTGGAACCATAGGTAACGCAAGTGCCGCAGAAGGCATGTTTTGGGAGGCCATAAATGCTTGTGGTGTTTTAATGGCTCCTGTTCTTATGTCAATTTGGGATGATGGTTACGGTATTTCTGTACCTAACAAGTACCAAATGACCAAAGACAATGTAGGTGAATGCTTGAGCGGCTTTGCTTATGACGAAGCGAAAAAATCAGGCTATAAAATCTATACTGTAAAAGGCTGGGACTACGAAGGCCTTGTAGAAACCTACAAGAAGGCGATTAAAGAAACTAGAGAAAAGCACATTCCAAGTATAATTCACGTAGTAGAAGTTACACAGCCTCAGGGTCACTCAACTTCAGGTTCGCATGAGAGATACAAGAGCAAAGAGCGCTTGCAGTGGGAGCAAGACTACGACTGCATTGAGCAGATGAAACAATACTTAGTTAAGAATGGCTATGCTACCGAAGATGAATGCAGTGCCATTTACGACCAAGCGAAAAAGGATGTAAAAAATTCTCAAAAAGGAGCCTTTGCCGAATTTGACGCACCTGTAAAAGCAGAGAAGAAGGAAGTAATTGAAATGCTTAAAAAATTAGAAGCTGAAAGTAACGAAGTTGCTGAAGCGGTAAAATATTTGAGCACCACGCTTGACGAAGGCAGAAAACCAATCTTCCATGCCATTCACAAAGCATTAGTAGCAACCAGAAATTCAAATTCAGAAGCTAGAACAGCTATAAACGATTGGCTTGCAGCACAACGAGCAATTAATGCCGATAGATACAATGCCTTGCTACATTCTGGTAGCGATGAGCGTGTTGAATTAGTAGAAGCAGTTGCTCCTCAATATGATGCCGACTCTCCTACTCTTGATGGCAGAGAAGTACTTTTAAACTTCTTTGAAAAAGCATTTGAGCGCGACCCAAGAATCTTCGCCATTGGTGAAGATGTGGGTAAAATTGGCGACGTAAACCAAGGTCTTGCTGGCATGCAAGAAAAATTTGGCGAGCTACGCGTTACCGACACTGGAATTAGAGAGTGTACCATTTTAGGTCAAGGTATTGGCGCATCAATGCGTGGCTTGCGTCCAATTGTTGAGATACAGTATTTAGATTATTTGCTATACGCACTTCAAATCATGAGCGATGATTTGGCAACGGTGCAATACAGAACCAAAGGGGGGCAAAAAGCACCATGTATTATTAGAACCCGTGGCCACAGACTTGAGGGTATCTGGCATTCAGGTTCGCCAATGGCGGCTATAATCAATGCGCTTCGTGGTATTCATGTATGTGTACCGCGTAACATGACACAGGCAGCAGGTATGTATAACACCTTGCTTAAATCTGACGAGCCGGGACTGATAGTTGAAAGGTTAAATGGCTACCGCTCAAAAGAAAAGCTACCTACTAACGTGGCTGACATTACCCAACCTTTAGGCATTCCTGAGATTATTAAAGAAGGTAA
>JBMYOR010000199.1:0-5661 GCA_049599535.1 Bacteroidia bacterium
ACCAGCGGGTGTTGGCCCCATTGCTATTGGAGATGAATTTGTTGGTAAATTAGAAAGGCATGAAGTTTTAAAAACTCGAGTGAAATAGAATTTTGTATAGATATTTACTACTCTTTTTAATTGCCATTTTAATGGCCGGTGCTCAACATAATGAGTATGGTTTTCCGCAAAACGATTTTATTTCTCCGCTTGAAAAAGGGACACCACTAATTTTAGCTGGCACCTTTGGCGAACTACGAAGCAATCATTTTCATGGTGGATTAGACCTAAAAACCAAAGGTCAGGTGGGTATGAAGCTTAGAGCTGTGGCCGATGGTTATATTTCGAGAATTAAAGTATCATCTTACGGGTATGGTACGGTGCTCTACATTGACCACCCCAATGGTTACACATCGGTATACGCTCATTTGCAAGGGTTTAACGATAAAATTGAAAAGTTTGTAAAAACTATTCAAACTGAAAAAGAAAGCTGGGCTATTGAAGTGTATTTAGGAAAAAACGAAATAAAAGTTGAGCAAGGGGAGTTTGTAGCAGTATCAGGCAACACGGGGGCATCGCGAGCGCCCCATCTACACTTTGAAATTAGAAATAGCAAAACACAAATACCGGTTGACCCGCTTTTATGTGGATATGAAATCGAGGACAAAACAAGACCGAGAATTTATCGAGTACAAATACATCCTTATGGGCAAAAAAGTATGGCTAGAGTTGTATATACAAATGGTAGAAACTACACACGAGTTTCAAAACCAATTGTAGCAAGGGTATCGGGTAATAATGGACAAAACAAATTATATCCGATCAAAGAAGTACAAGGTCAAGGTAAAATTGGATTTTCAATTAGTTCATATGATTTTCATGATGGATCATACAATAAACTAGGTGTACCAATAATTGAGATGAAGGTTGACGGTAAAATGTATTTTAAACAAGATATTGTAGAAGTACCTTTTTCGAAAACCAGATATTTAAATGCACTAATTGATTACGAAGCAAAAAAAAGGCAAGGCAGATATTATTACAGGAGCCACATTATTGCCGGAAATAAGCTCTCGATATACCCTGTTAATAATAATGATGGTTTTTTAATACTCAACGATACCACCTTACACCATATTGAATTTTCGCTTAAAGATAGAATGGGTAATATGAGCACCCTTAGTTTCAACGTAAGAGGGGTTACAAATTACAATTTTAACCAAGCAACATTGAGTGCCGAAAGCCAGCAGCATGTGCCATATAATGAGAAAAGCAAATTTGAAACTGATGAATTAAGGCTGGGTTTTCCGGCAAATGGTTTTTACGAGAACTTTGAATTACAGTATAAAGATGAAGGCATGAGTAGCTACGGCATATCTCATACTCACAATATTCATAACGGCTATACTCCAATACATAAATTTTACTCGGTATCAATTAAGGCCCACAATCTAAAGCCAAGATATTACGACAAAACAGTGGTTTGCCGCTGGGGCAGATCAGAAGGAGGTCATTATAAGGATGGATTTATTACGGCTCGATCAAAATATTTTGGGAAATTTTATTTACGAACCGATACAATTGCTCCTGCCATAAGCTTATACAATATTTACAATGGCAAAAACATGCGCCGAAACTCAACACTATTAGTTAAAATAGGCGATAATTTAACTGGTATTGATAACTACAAAACCTATATCAACGGGAAATTTATTGTAATGTCATATGACTATAAAAGCGGCTTTTTACGATATAGATTTGAAGAACCGCCAAATGGAAATGAACATTTTTTTGAAATAATTGTCAAGGATAAGGTTGGTAATCAATCAAGAAAAGAAGTAAAGTTTATACGATGAGTACAACATTAAAAGCAGGCGATAAGGCGCCAGATTTTAGAGCAATAAATCAAAACGAGCAAGAAATTTCATTAGCCGATTTTACTGGTAAAAAGTTGGTATTATATTTCTACCCGAAAGACAATACACCTACTTGCACTACAGAAGCCTGTAATTTAAGAGACAATTTTTCTGAATTAAAAGCAGCAGGTTATCAAGTACTTGGAGTAAGCCCTGATTCAGCTAAAAAGCACACCAACTTTATAAATAAACATGAATTGCCCTTTGACCTTTTGGTTGATAATGAGCACAAATTGCATGAAGCATACGGTGTTTGGGGCGAAAAGAAAATGTACGGTAAAACCTATATGGGTACCATTAGAACCACTTTTTTAATTAACGAAGCTGGCCAAATTGAAAAAGTGATTGATAAGGTAAAAGCAAAAGAACACCATAACCAGATTTTAGGCTAAATTTTTAGCTTAAAATCATCGGCATCATTTAAAAAAGGCATCTTTTCTCTGATTGTTGAAAGGTGCCTTTTTTGTAAGGTGGCTTGCAAAGTTTCTTCTTGGTTTATGGCCATTGTAATAGGTTCGCCCAAAGCATTTATAATTGCCGACCTACCATCATGGTAAACACCATTACCATCATCTCCTACCCTATTAATCCCAGTTACATAGCATTGATTTTCGATAGCCCGTGCTTGTAACAATTTTTCCCAATGCATGCTTCTGCGCTGGGGCCAATTGGCAATAAAAATGAGCAAATCATACTGCTCCTTATTTCTCATCCAAACCGGAAAACGCAAATCATAGCAAACCATTGGGCATATTTTCCAGCCTTTGTAATTAATTAGCAATTTTCGTTTTCCGGCTGTAAAATACTCTGGTTCGGCTGACATACTAAAAAGATGTCGTTTATCGTAAAAATCAAATGATCCATTAGGCTGCATAAATACCAAACGGTTATACACATTATCACCCTCTTTTGCCATAAAGCTTCCGAGTAAAGCTGAACCTGAATTTTGTGCTTGTTCTTTTAA
Organism: Bacteroidia bacterium; assembly: GCA_049599535.1. Lineage (GTDB taxonomy): Bacteria > Bacteroidota > Bacteroidia > CAILMK01 > JACPUW01 > JACPUW01. The sequence goes on from JBMYOR010000199.1 coordinate 2,860, forward strand.
CCAAATTAGGGTTCTACTGTTTTCAAACTCTTCGGCCAGTTGATCCACATCAAAGCAAAAACCTGTTTGAAACATCTCAGGCAATACAATTATATCAGCATCAAAAACTCTCGATATTTCGTTTTCTAAATATGAATAATTAGTCTTTTTATCTTTCCAACTAATATTAAACTGTATACCTGCAATTTTTAAATTCTGCATAAAATCTCACCTGCTTTATGCAAAGTATCTTCACTTTTTGCAAAACAAAAACGTAAAATTTTCTGATCGTCTCCCCCTTTATAAAATGATGAAATTGGAACAGATGCAATACCATTTTCTTTGGTTAAACGCTCAGCAAATGACATATCGCTCATTCTACTTACAGTTGAGTAATCTACGCATTGAAAATACGTTCCTGAACTTGAAAGCGACTTGAATCTTGACTGTGCTAAATAGCCTTGAAAAATATCTCGCTTTTTTTGGTAAAATGCTGCTAATTCTAGGTAGTGCTCTTTCTCTTTTAAAAAATCTGCAATTGCAAGCTGCATTGGTGTTGAAACGCTAAACTGTGCGAATTGAAAAACTTTTCTAAATTCTTTCATTAAGTTTTCAGGCGCCAATACGTATCCGAGTTTCCAGCCAGTGGTATGAAAAGTTTTACCAAATGATGAAACCACAATGCTTCTTTTACGTAATTCGCTAAATCGACTTACCGATTGATGCTTATGATTATCAAAAATGATATGTTCATACACTTCATCGCTCAAAACCATAATATCGGTTCCCTTTACCAATTTTTCAAGTTGCTCAAAATCTTTTTTTCCTAAAACGGTACCAGTAGGATTATGCGGCGTGTTAATGATAATCATTTTGGTACGCTGATTCATGAGCTTCATTACTTGTTTCCAATCAATGGCGTAATCAGGCGCTTCCATTTTGTAATAAACCGCCCTTGCTTTATTAAGTGCAATACAGGGTTGATAGCTATCATAAGCGGGTTCAAATACAATAACTTCATCATTTTCATGTAAAAAGGCTGTCATGGCTACTTGCAAGGCTTGGGTGGCACCGGTAGTAATTGTTATTTCATTATCTACATCATACTCAGTCCCATACAATTCGTATGTTTTAATGCCAATTTGTTCTCGTAGAGCTTGCACCCCAGCCATTGGCGCATATTGATTTGCCCCTTTTTTCATGTAATCGTTAACCAACTCAATGAGCTTTGGATTACACGAAAAGTCTGGAAACCCTTGTGACAAATTAATCGCATTGTGTTTATTAGCCAATGCGCTCATTACTGTAAAAATTGTTGTACCCGTACTGGGTAGCTTTGAGTTTAGATTGCCTTCAAATTGCATAAGTCCCGTTTGCGCCCCAAAAATATATTACTTCATTGGTTTTGTTATTACTAAAACCTAAACTCAATCCCTATTCCGCTACTTGCAGGTGCCAAATAAGCCGAATTTAATTGGTCAAATGCACTAAAATGTTGATTTACCAATCCATACATGGCCAAATCAAAAACAAATAAAAATGCGCCTTGTAATATTAATGATTGACCGTATCCATGTAACCTTACATTGTTTAGCCTTTTGCCTCTTTCAATCAAATATCCTCCAAATGCCATATAGCCTACATCTAAACCGCCATTAAATAAAAATATTTTCCCCATTTTATTACTCTCTAACATAAGGTCATGGCTATTCATTTCAGCCAATCCCAATTTGCCCATGGTGTAAAAACTACTTGCAGCTAGGGCTAAATTCACCATATTCCAACCGGCGTTCATTTGGTGAAAATATTTTTTTCGACCATCAAATTGAAGATTACCGTAAGTACCAACACCTAAATTAAGAACACTCCAACCCAATAGGGTGTACATTCCTGTTTTTACAGTACGTTGATAATTGAGCCCAGTTGATTGAGCATAAAGCTCTTGCGCAGAGAAAATGATAAAAAAAACTGCTAAGAGAATGACTGACTTACGCATAGTATTTTGTTGTTAGCTACCACATAAACACGCTCACCTTCTTTTGGTTTTTGCAAAGCCAAACCCGTAAAGGTTCCAAAAGCCGGAAGCACACCAAATTGATTAGTAAAATAGAAACAAGGTAGCCTTAACGATTGCCTACCCTTACCTACCATTCTCACCCCAGGGTGCAAATGACCATAAATATTATATTTAGTGCAATTTTCGATTGGCTCATGGCTTAACCTTACTTTATCAAAATCTAAATACTCTTCGATTATTTGAATATTTGAGTGTGCATAGTGTTCTCGATCTAAAATATCATGATTACCAATAATAAGTTTAAATACAATTTGCGGAAACTGCCTAATTACCGCTGAAAAATGATTCCACTCGTTGTTGTGAGTTGAATGAAATAGATCTCCAAGAAATATTACTTCTTTAGGCTTTTCCCATTGTAGCAGCTTTATTAAATTTTCGATATTACTATCGAAAACTTGATTAGGAACCGCAATACCAGATTTACGAAAATGACTTGCTTTGCCTAGATGTAAATCGGCTATAACCAACGATTTAAGCTCAGAAAACATGAGCGCTTTAAGGGGTAAAAGCTGTACTTGATGACCTTTAAGTTCAATTTTCATTTTGAATTTGCAAACTTATCAATAGCTCAGGTAATATGCCTTAAGCTGTTAATTTGAGTATTACTCAAAAGACAATGCCATTTTAGCAATTCTATCTTCAAGCGTTTCTGACGTTATTTTACCCCTTAGCCTATCTACCATAATCGGAAATGCAAATGGCGTGGGTTTGCTCGGCCTACTAACCACTATATCTTGTTTAGCAAT
>JBMYOR010000200.1:0-5656 GCA_049599535.1 Bacteroidia bacterium
AAATAATAACGAGAGCGTTTTTAATACAGGTAGTGGAATTATGCAATATCCTATTAATGATTACAAAGAGATAAGAATCAAAAAGGCTTGCCCAAGTAGGTATTATGAAGAAATAACGATTTCACCTGATGATCAACACATAATTGTGAAAAGAGTAGATGTAAGACGTGAACGGCCAATGAGCAATACCCTTGATATGCGTAAAAGGCTATTCATTATGGATATTGATGGATGTAATGAAAGGCTTTTGTTGGGGGAAGAATAATGGCTAAGATAATTACTCTTTGAAGATTGGGATGGTACTGTGATTGGTAGGCCTTAATGTTGATGTGCTAATGCTTTAATTTGCTAATGCGTTAATTGGTTGATTTGCTGATGAGTTGATTTGCAATCAAGACATGACTCACGGTTGAAATTGTAATTCGAAAAATTGGGCCTTGTTTGTGATTGAAAAATATGTTTGTCTCCAACTCAATTTGGTCAAAAACACCAAAAGATAAAATACCCCAAAGAGCAATTAACTTAGCGGCTTAAATCGTTCAAAACTTGAAGTACTTAAATAAGAAAACGTTTATTTATCAATTTTATGCGTGTTTTCTTCATGTAGAAAATACAATGACCCTTGGGGCTGCAAAGATTGCCCCAGGGTTTCTGATGAATGTAGTTGCGAGAATTATCCTGATATAAACGATACAACGAGTGTTCTTGTTGCACGTCAAAGATATCTGCAAGGAGAGTCTATTGAAATGGGTACATTTAGGATTCAACACGTTCAGGCAAATCCAATAAATAGTAATCAACTCTTATTTTATGAAATACCAATTGGTATGGCTGCTGGTAACAGTGACGCAAATGCGGGGTTTGTGCTGTATGATATTGCAAGTAGAGAAAAAACATATCTAGTTGATATTATCGGTGTTGATTTACCATCAATAAGCTATGAGTGGGACTTTAATAATAATATTTATTTGAATTACTTTGATCTAAGTTCTAAACTTGGCGGAATTGGTAGATATAACACAGTAACGGGTGAATTCTCAAGTGTTACTTTTCCAAATGTTGAGGAAACAAGGGGTGTTTCTTGGTTGAAAAAGACAAACTCAATCGGATTTACTGCTATAATGATCAAAGGAGGAAGGGTTGGTCAAAACTACTTCACTTACAATTTTGAATCTCAGGTTTTAGACACTTTTATACATGATACAGTAAATTTTGAAAAAGTAGGATATTACGACAATCAATGGAGTGATGATTTACTCATAAATGGTGGTGTTAAAAATACTGGGGAAAAATATGTTTTAGCCTATTATGACTGGCCAAACTCAAAGTGTGGCGTTGTGGCCAAATCTTGGCAGTTTAAAAGTGGTTTGAATAATGAACTGGGTTATTTGAGTTATAAATGGTTGCCAAATAGTACCAAACTTTATATGGCTCATGCAGAAACTGGGATACACTATAGCAATGTGAAAGGAAGCAATTTAGTACGTATTAAAAAGCACTGTGATAATTTGCGTTATATTGAAATTGATATTACAGGCGATGGTTCAAAATTAATTGCATTGCGCCGGCAATATCGATATTCAAACATACCACCACGACCAACTTGGGTTGACGGCTGGCTCTACACTAAAGATGAAATTGTGATGATGGATATTGATGGATGTAATGAAGAAGTTATTTATAAAGGGTATTAACGGCTGAAAAATAGAAGCGCTTTTTGAAGAGTTGGTACAATAAGGCCAGTCAAAGACTTATAATTTCATTTGTACTTTTTAAGTGAGCCTTCGGAACACTTTAAAGTTCGGTGGTTTTAAAACACTCCCTTAGCTGTCCGACTCTTTCGAGTGTCCGACATTTGAAAGATCAACTGAATTTATAATTCAAGTTTGCTGATGTCTAGGTAGTTATATTTCAAGTTCACGATTAAGCAATTTCTATGTTACCAAATCATTAACTTTTGCAAGTGTAAGTGATTTAGTTGACCAAAAATTTTGGTATATCGTTTTTTTTTTTTTCATATTAGCTCTGTTGGTAAGGCTAAACTAGTGAAATGGAATTCCAAAGGCAATGATCCGACTGTGGTAATCTTTTCTACACAAAAAACTTGAGGAGGCTAAAACATTAAAACTAAATTTATGGAGACGAAGAAAAATTCAATTCTTCTATTGGGGCTTTTTGCTCTAATTTTCAGCCCAAATTACTTGAGCGGGCAAAAGGTATTCGGTACGGGTAGTACTGCAATTGATATTTCAGGAACACGATATACTGATAATAATAGATTTCATGCGCTTTCGGACTATCAGGATATAAATAATATTATTGAAATTATTGCTGTTACTGGAGGGTCAAGAATTTACATTAACCAAAGTGAAAACTACTGGAGCACAATTAATGGTAATAGTACGGAGGAAGTGATAATTTTAGAGATGAGCAATGAAAATAGTGGTACCAACTATATTCATGCAATTGTGACTGGTGAAGGAACGGATGCCACTGGTGATTACATAGATATTAATCAAGATTTGGCAACTACAAATCCTGCTCCTTGGTGGAAAGTGGATATGAGCACAGGCTCACCAACGTATGTTTTGAGCGATAAAATACAGGTGATTGAAGTGCCCAATTATGGACACAACACTACAATAAAAAGTGATGGGATTCTCACTTGCCATGAGTTTGATGGATATACCGGCGGTATAGTTTGTTTTAAGGTAAATGGAACCCTGAAAATTGAAGCAGGTGGAGTAGTTAATGCAGATTATAAAAATGGCTATATGATAAAAGGAGGTGATGGTGGTGCACACAATGCAGCAAGCTCTAGTTCTTTGTTCGGACATGGTTTAGCTACTAATGTTTATAAGAATGAACATGGACTACCAGCCAGAATTTTTAGTTCTGATGATGGCTTTCTTTTGGGAAATGGTTCAAATGGTCATCACATTACAGCGTTAATAAATACTGCTGCTTGTGGTTACAATGCTTTTGATGAAACGAGTGGCAAAGGAGGTGCTGGTAGTGCCTTTCCTGGTGCTTTGGGTGATGCTGGTAAAACTTGGATTTATTACGATCCTGAATATGATAAAACCAAAGATATTTATAGATTTGGCCCCGGAAATGGTGGTGCTGGAGGCAATGGCGGTAATGGAGCCGGATCAGGTGGTGATGGCGGAGGCGGTTCAAAGGGTGCCTACGGCGTAACGTCAGGTTCAGGTACCAATGGTACTAGAATAAGTCCAGGAAACGCAGGCGAAGGCGGTGACGGCGGCAAAGGCGGTGGTGGAATAATTGTGAAAGCCAAAAGTATTGAGTTTGTAAACTTCCTAGGTGCACAAACAGTTTTTACTGCAAAAGGCTCAAATGGTTCTAGTGGAGAAAATGCAAGTACTGCTGGTGGAAATGGCGGCAATGGTGGGTCGGGTGCAAACGGTAATTTTACTTGTGTTTCTGATCTTTCACCGCAAGGAGTAAGCGGTGGCCCAGGCAAAGGTGGTGATGGTGCTGATGCTGGCGATGGTGGGAATGGTGGTGATGGCGGTAACCTGTGGGTGTTTACATCAACATCAGGTAGTATTCAATGGCCACCGACTGTTGACGAATTAGCAGATATCTCAAATCTCGAAGGTGGCGATTTCGGTGCTGAAGGAACTGCAAGTAGTAGCGCGGGTACAACGGGATCCTATGCTAGCGAAGGAACTTTTCCTTACAGTAGTTTTGAGAATTGTTGCCCAATAACTGGCGGTGGCGGCAGCGGCGGCGGTGGCGGCGGTGGTGAAGAAGAAACACGCGAGTTTGGCTACGAATGGATTGAAGAAACACAAAAAAAGTGTGATTGTAAAGCAGCGTTTGAGTTAATTCTGAATGCTGATAATGCCAGTTTTGATGATTTTGAAGTTGAATTTACCAATAGTAGTTATGCTTTGCCAACAACAGTAGCAAATGGCGAACGTTATATGAATTCAATTCTTGACAAGGAAAACTCGGAGCTTATATCAACTGTTTATGTAGTAACCCGAAACCATAATCCATCTTCACAATCTGGAGTACGTTTAAAAATCAATTATAAGTGTCAATTAAATCCATTCTATAGTACAAATGTTAATAAAGCATTTGATGGTATTGCAAATGAAATTGATAATGGCAGAGACAATTTCTCGATATCGGGCAACAGAGTTTTTTTCAATAGTACCAATACTAGTTTGTCTATTGGCAATTTCAGCACGGCATCACTACTTTTTCAGGGTGCTTATATGAATAAATTCCCTGACCCAGCTAATTCATATGACTTTGATAATTATGGAAATTTTAATGCTGCCTCATGTTGGTATGGGAGGTATGATATGAGCTACGGTGAACCCGAGCCAGGACATAATGGCCAACCCGGTAATTCGGGTAGAGATAAGGAACCAGACCATTTTACCGAGGATGATAATAGTGATGAACCAAATTCACTTGGTCAATACCCATTCTCAAATAATATTGCAGAAACTCAAAAAGAGTTTAACATTTATCCTAATCCTGCGAATAATGAACTGATCGTTAGTGGTTTGGTAGAAGAAATCAATTTTGTAGAGCTTTTTAATGTGAGTGGCAAGAAGGAATCAATTCAAATAATTAAGTTTGACAATGGTGTAAAGCTTGATCTGAGTAATTTGGTTGAAGGCTTTTACATTGTAAAATTAACCACTACCAATGGGTCAATTATTGAAAAAGCAATTGTTAAAATATAAATTAAACGGAAAGGCTGGAACCAAAGCCAGCCTTTCCATTTTTAGTTACTTGTTGCTCATTTTGCCAATCCTTTGTTCAATGGAAGCAAAGGCGCAGGTAGACAACAGTATCAATTTAATTTTAAATCCGTCGTTTGAAGATAATTCGGGTTGTCCTCAATACAAATACTTATCAGAAAAGTATAATTATTTACTAAAACTTAACCATTGGCAAAGTGCATCTACTAGGCATACTCAGCATGCACCCTTTTATTTGAATTATGATGAACCATGCCAATTAAATAAGAGCCATTATCAATTTCAAAATGCACCAAGAACAGGAACATCTTGTATAACGTCTAATTGCTTTATTGAAGGAAAAGGTGAGTTTAGAGATTATAATGAGAGTTTAGAAGTATTATATCAACTTAGACAATTATTGCGTGGTGAATTGAGTGAACCTTTGGTAAAAGGCAGAAAATACTATTTGTCATTTCATACAGTGCTTGATGAAAGTACTACTTTGGGTAGAGGTGCTAAAAACTATGGCATCAATAGCTTAGGTTGCTATCTACACGCCAACGAGTTTTATTTTTCATCATACTTTCCTGCAACGCCAGAAATACCCGATTCAATGCTAGTGCGCACCTGCCATCAGTTTACACCACAGGTACGTTGCAGCCCAAAGCGCTTTATTACTGATACGGTCAACTATAATGAAATTGCAGGTGTATTTACTGCCGATGGTGGCGAACGCTATATTACCGTTGGTAATTTTATACCTAATGCCCTTACAGCGTATAAAGAAATACCCAAGTCGGGTTATTGGGGTGGGCCGCACGCCTATTATGTTTTTGATGATTTTACTCTAATACCCTACCCTGATTTAGGCGCCGATACATGTATTGCTGATAATGATAGCATAGTATTAGAAGTGCCAGATTATATTA
>JBMYOR010000201.1:0-5560 GCA_049599535.1 Bacteroidia bacterium
TTACTTACAGTTTTTTTTTCTTGTGCATCATTGCAGGCAAAACAAAAGAGCAAAACTAGTGCAATGAAAAATAAATATTTACTGTTAAAAGTGTTCATTTGTTTTGTTTTTGAAATAAAAAGGCTAAAAGAAATATGGTGGCTATATTAATCTTCATTATCTAAAATTAAATTGTGTTTTTCAATGGTTTCAATGAGCAATTTAGGTAGCTTTTTTGATGTACTCTCAATTTCTACACTATCGGTGCAAACTGATATGTGAACTGTTAAATCTTCATTGTTTATGGTAAACAAGTAATCCTTCAATCTTTCGTCTTTTTTTTGATTAAAGTACTTGGTCTCGCTTAGTAGGGTTAGAATATCAAGCGATTTCAAGTCATTAAGAATGGCTTCAAATTCGGCTTTAGATAATTCTTTGTCATCTTTTGGGTAATAGTCAAAATCATGGCAATTATTTTCTAGCAATTGCTCTTGTGCTTTGTTTGATACGTTCAATTCAGCTTTGATATTTAGATCATTTACTAAGTGGTTAAAATATAATTGATCAAAACCCTTGCTTTGGCCAACTAACCTTTCATCCATCCTTTTTAACAAGGCTTTTGGGGCTTTTAAATCAAAATTTTTATCGGCGATTTCTTCGTAAAACAACATCTCAAATTCATCGCAATCAATATAATGTGTTGCCGAAACTTCTAGATTGTTCAAACGAACAGTTTTTCGTTTTGAGAAGAAACCAAAGTGAAATTTGGCAACGCTATCTTTAATTGCAAGGCTTTTAATGGTTTTAAACATAAATGTGAATTCATTTAGCAATTATCAAAAATACCTTTCATTACAAACAATTCAACTATCCCCATTTCCTTTGCAGGCTTATGGAAAAGGTAACCGAAAGCGTTTCAAGACATCGTCATTTAGAAAAAATGACTACTGCTCAAATATTGCAAGGTATAAACGGAGAAGATAAAACTGTAGCAGATTCAGTAGCGGCTGTTATGCCACAAATTGAAGCTTTGGTAGATGCCGCGTATTTAAAAATGAAAGAAGGGGGAAGACTTTTCTATTTAGGCTCAGGTACAAGCGGAAGGTTGGGTATTGTAGATGCAAGTGAGTGTCCGCCAACTTTTGGGGTAGATCATGGCGTAGTAGTAGGCCTAATTGCTGGTGGAGATGCTGCCATAAGAAAAGCACAAGAGTTTGCTGAAGATGATATGCAACAAGGTTTTAAAGATTTGAAATCTGAAAATATTTCAAGCAAAGACTTTGTAATCGGAATTTCAGCTTCAGGCACCACACCTTATGTTTTAGGAGCTTTAAAAACTTGTGTTGAAAATGGAATACCAACGGGCTGTATCTGCTGTAATGCTAAATCTCCAATTGCGGAGTTTGCCAATTATCCAATTGAAGTTGTGGTAGGACCTGAGTTTGTTACAGGTAGCACACGTATGAAATCAGGAACCGCTCAAAAGTTAGTGCTAAATATGATTTCGACAAGTGTAATGATTAAGCTAGGAAGAGTGAAGGATAACAAGATGGTAGACATGCAGTTGAGTAATAAAAAGCTTATTGACCGTGGTACCAAAATGATAATGCAACTTTACAATGAATTAAGCTATGATTCAGCCAAAGAAAAATTACTTGAACTAGGAAGTGTAAGAGACGTTATACATCATCTGGAGAACAAATAATGCACGAATTAGAACCTTTTTATCATTGGCGAGAACTTTACAAAGCTGAAGAAGATGAGCGATCACCTTTTTTTGAAAGAGAATACAGCGAAGTATATTTTACCAATACTATTTATAACTATGTAATTCATCCGCAATGGGATGAGTTCGGGTCTTCAACCTTGTACATTAAAATACTTTTTGCCGATTACAATAAAGGCTTTGCTATAATTGAAATGATTGGCGAGTGGAACGATTGCATTAACAATGATGTGATGTTTCTAAAACGAGAAATTGCCGATATTTTAATTGAAGAAGGTATTAATAAATTTGTTTTGGTGGGCGAAAACCTGCTTCAGTTTCATGGTGAATCTGAAGACTATTATGAAGAATGGTACGATGATGTTGAAGAGGGTTGGATTGTAGCTTTAAATTTTAGACCCCACATACACGAGCAATTAGCCGCCTACCGAATTGATTACTATATCAATTACGGGGGAGAACTAGATGGATTAAATTGGCGGGCATTAAATCCTTTTCAGCTATTTGCAAAGGTTGAACATATAATTTCGCACCGGTTAACTTAGTAAATCAAGAATTAAAACATAATAATCAAATGAAAAACCTTTTTACGCTATTATTCATTTTTGCAGCTACCTTTTTGGTTGCTCAAGAATTACCTCAACCAAGTCCGGCGGCCACCGTTGAGCAAACCATTGGCCTAACTGAATTTGAAGTTGTATACTCAAGGCCTGGAGCAAAAGATAGAGATGTATTCGGAAACCTTGTTCCCTTTGATGCATTATGGAGAACAGGCGCCAATAAAGCAACTGCAATTAGCTTTAATAATGATATAACCTTTGGCGGTAAACAAGTAAAAGCGGGTACTTACAGCTTATTTACTATTCCTGGCAAAAATGAATGGACTTTAATTTTAAATACTGAAACTGAGCTTTGGGGCACAGGTGGGTATAAAAAAGAAAATGATGTGGCCAGAGTTAAAGTTGAAACTCAAAAAGCCAAAGATTTTGAAGAAACCTTTACAATTGGTTTTAGCAATATAGATGACGAAAGCGCAAACCTTTATTTAAAGTGGGAGAAAACAATGGTTGCTGTGGCCATTGGTGTTAAAACAGCTGATGCAGCTTGGGCAAATATTGAAGCTGAAATTCAATCGCTTGAAGGTAGCTGGAGAGTATATACACGTGCAGCTGATTATGCGGCAAGCACAGGTAAAAACCTTGATGAAGCTATTGAGTGGACAAACAAATCTCTTGAAATGAACGAATCTTGGTGGACTTTATGGGTGCAAGCCAAAGTATATGCAGCAAAAGGAGATTACGCCATGGCGCAGAGCTCACTTAAAAAATCTATTGATTTAGGTAATCAAACCGAAGGTTGGGGTTATGGCGATAGGTTGAATAAATTAATGGAAGAGTACAAGAAAAAAGGGTAGTACTACTTAAGTACTATAACCAAAAAAACCGTTCCGATTAGTTTCGGAACGGTTTTTTTATTTTAATACTTTTCTAAAAGTATTTAGTCTCCTAAAAGGGTCGAACGCATTCCGCGTTGTTCCATGTCTTCTTGAATCTTTTTAATTGCACCAGGACCCACGCCTTTCCACGATGAAAGTTTTACGTAACTCATTTCAATTAAATCGTCTAATTTCTCAATGTGGTGTTTCTTCATGGCCGTCTGTGCCGCCTTCGATAAATACTCAGGAAATTCTTTTTTCATGATGGTATCTAAATAATTCTATCTAGCAAAGATAAATATTCGCTTTAATATGGCGCTTATCAACTTATAAAGTATTCATAAATCAAAGCTATTGTTAACTGTAAGTTACTACTATTTTAAATTTAGATAAGGTAATTATTATCAAATAGCTATGGATTTTAAAAGCTAAATAATGGAGTAATGGGCATCCTATTTTAGTGTTGGGCAACTGCTGAATGAGATGATTTATTTAAAAAATCAAAATTGTCTATTCATTAAAAAAGTTGATCAATAATTAATTAAGTAACACTTCTTAAAGAGGTATGAGAGGTTTTTACAAATTTTTACTGTTAACAGTTGTTGTTTTCGCAACTGCGGTTACGGCACATGCGCAAAACTCAGTAAAAGGTAAAATAACTGATGCGCTAATTGGCGATGCACTAATTGGTGCAAACATTCTAGTAAAAGGTACAAGTAATGGTACGGCAATCGATGCTACGGGTAGGTATACCCTAAACAACGTTGACAAAAACGCCACATTAATTGTAACAAGCATTGGATATGCTACTACTGAAGTTGAGGTAAACGGCAGAAGTTTAATTGATATTGAACTAAATGCCGGAACTACAGAGTTAAGCGCAATTGAGGTTTTGGCTTCAAGGGCTACTAAAGAAACTCCTTTTTCGTACACAACCGTTGACAAAAAGGCGCTTCAAGCAAGTCTCGGATCAAGAGACATTCCCTTGGCACTTAACACAACGCCTTCAGTTTATCTGCAACCAAGGTGTAATTACAGTTACAATTCATTTCAAGTCAGTTATCAAGCTTCGGTAATTCTGTTGCTCACCAATAAGATTCCTTATAAATTACTTAATTAGTTCGTAAGTATATCTTCAATTTTCTAGTTCACCTACGGTGGTTATTTAAACAATTTGATATTGATGCCTAAACGCAAATTAGCCGTAATGTTTGATATTATTTCGTTATAGTTAACGGGGCTATTTGTAATAAAGCCATATGGTTCAAATTCGTTTCCAAAGCGTTGCTGAGTTCTATAGCTAATAGGCATACTAAGGTCTAAACTTATGCGATTATTTACATTATAATTTACCCTTGGTGTTATACCAATATCAAAATTTAAGATATTATAATTCGGAGACGCAGTATAGCCACCAAAAGGCTCAAAATTCATTCGCCAATATGACACCCCAACTCTCGGACCTAAGTAAAATTCCCATTTTTGATTTTTTGAGTTAAATAACCGATAATTCTGCTCTGCATAAATCCCAATTGAAGTATGTTTTTGAGTGTAAATCCCTTCAGGCATCATACGGCTGGTTTGCCCTATGTTGTTGTAAGAATTGGTACTCAACTTTAATTCAGAAATTCCAAATTCAAAAAAGCGACCTTCGTTTTTCGAAATTGTAATGGCCGGTGAGAATTTAAAAAGGTCAAGGTTGTTGTGATACTTTCCAAAAGTTAAATCTGGGGTTGCGTAAAATTTTAAACCAAAAACGGGTTCTTCTTTAGTTTGGCCCAAAGACAATAATGGGATTAATAAAATGATCGAAAAGATGTATTTCATTTTGTTGGTGTTTTGCGTGTTTAATGAAATTATTTGAAATTTGGTTGCGGTTGCATTAAATACTTGAAAAAATATAAACTATTTAAGTAGTGTGTTAATGTTATGATAATCAGTGGTTTGTTTTGATTTTGGGGTACTTGCTAAACTTGTAGTTTTCAGAGTTTTGATAAAAACCAATTAATCATATCGAAACATTTGACATCTTGCGACCGAGAATAGCAGATAAGCGGAATTTGATTAATAGTATTTCAACTAATTTTCAGTAGTTTACCTGCGTTTAAAAATAAAAATTTGTCAGCAACTATTAAGTTTAATCATCAGGGAAATAGGGAGTTTAATATAAAACTTAGGCAAAGAGTTCAGCAGTACTTTAAGCAAACAGGAACCAATAAGGGAACTGGTTTCATGTATTTTAAAATTATATTCTACATAATAGGACTATCAACATCATACGCAACCTTATTTATGGGGGCTAATGTTTGGTTGATGCTTTTATCATGGGTTTTAGTAGGTTTTTTTAGCGCATTTTCAGCTTTAAATATTTGTCATGATGCAATTCATGGTTCAATATCTAAAAACCAAACCGTGAATCA
>JBMYOR010000202.1:0-5524 GCA_049599535.1 Bacteroidia bacterium
AACAATCATTATTTTGTTATTTGGCGGTGCTGCCTCTTTTGGTATTATGGCTGTTATTAGTCATTTAGCCAAAGTACCAAAACCTACCGCAGTAGTAAATGAAGTTAGAAATAAAGCTAAACCAATCTCTCTAATAGTTACTTCCATGGCCTTAATAGGCGATTTGCCTTTGCTAAGCTCATCCATATAATGGGTTTGCAGGTGTACCACATCGGCCATTAAAAAAATGAGCATTAAAATAGGAAATAATGAGCTCATTAAATCAAGGCTTTGGCCAGTAAGGTTTAAGTAGGCAAAAAACACCGAGACACCCCCTGCCAATGATAAAAACGGAACCAACAAACCCCAAAATGATCTATAAATCACAAAAAGAATCAATAGTAGCAAAACCCCCGAAAGGCTTACATAAAATTTCATTTCCCACTCAAGTTGGCCAACTGTAACACTTTGCATTATAGGGAAACCACTCAAATGGTAATCTTTTATATTATACCCTTCAAGTACATTATTTAGATCGGCATAAATACTATCGGCTTTTTCTTGTGTATTAATTACCTGGGTTTTTAAAACTATGTTGGTATTCGTAAAATCGTTTGAAACCAAATTGTTAATCACATATGGATTTTCAATAATTTTTAACGAATCGGCCTTTCTATATTCAGCTGAGTTTGATAAAATATTAGCGGCATAAACCTTTGGCCCTGCTTTTTTTAAATATTTATAATTGGTAATTGACAAGGCTCCATTGGCCAACGGAATCTGCTCTAATTTGGCAGTAATATCTCTAATAGTTGCTTTTGAGTTTTGAGCCAACACCGAGTTATTTAACTCAATACCTACTAATACGTAAATATCATCTTGCTCAATCTCTTTAAAAAATCGATTGGTAAATTCAAGATCTTCATTCTCGGTAGGGAAAAACCTGCTTCTTTGATGATCGAACTTTAATTGTATGGCTCGCCATGCCCCAAAGGCCGTTAGTACTAAAAACAGCCCAAGCATAAACTTTTTGCGGCTGATTATTTCTAAAAAAAATCTCACAGATATAATTACAGCGCAATTTACGTTTGAGAACCCCTTTTAGTTCTCATAAATTACGATTAAATAAGCGATTGCATTAGTTAGGCCTACTTTAATTCAATCAACATGGTGTTTTATTAGCCCAATATTTATGCCCTTATTAATATAAAGAGCAAGGCCTATCTTTTTATCACCTTTACAATTTTGCGGTGTTTATCACTCACCAACTCAATAAAATATATTCCGGATTTACCCAATAAATCAGGCTTTAAATACAGCTGATCTGCATTATTTAAACCTTGGTATAGGTTGCCTATTTTTTTGCCATGTGCACTATAAATGTTTACGCTAATGGGTGCGTTTAAACTAAACGTATTGGTAGCAACCCAAATTTTGCTCTCAAACGGATTTGGGTAAACATCAAGCACATTGCTTGCATTCAAAAACTTATCAGGGTTTGAAACCACCACCGAGTCGGCAGTAAAAAGCTCAACCCCACCGCAAAATGTTCCTACAAGTAATTCCAAGTAACCATCTTGATTTAAATCAGCAAAGTGTGGTTTTGTATTAGAGCCCAAATCTTTATCAAAATTTTGATTTAATAATGGATTATGATACCAAACTGCCGAAGGCCTAAAATATGAGTCAGAAAAATCAACATCGGGGTAATAATACATTTTGCCCCAAGTAGAACCCACCAAAAGGTCAGGAAGCCCGTTGGCATCTACATCGGCAATGGTTGGATGAGACCCCCCAACCGATAAATATTGCTTAGTGCTATCAATAATTTCTCCATCATTATTGCGTACTGGCTGCCAGTAAAAAGTGTTGGTTTTAACCCCACCCCAATTGTTATTTTTTAATTCAAAAAGCAAATTGCCTTTGCCCATGTAGTAATTTAAATTACCGCCTTGTTCTCCAATTATAAGGTCGCTTATACCATCAGTATTTACATCAAAAAGTATGGGAGCTGCTTCGGTACCCACATCTACACCTTCAATTTTTATTTCATCATTCGAAAACTCAAACGGCATACCCTTGGCGGCTATATTTAGCCTAACCACAACTTGCCCATTGCTAAGGCCAAGCAGTAAATCTTTATCGCCATCATTATCTATATCACCAAAACTGGGCAATAGTAGCCTTTGCTCTTGGGCCTTGTAATTTAAAAAATCGTGGTTTTGTAAAGTAAAGAGAGGTGCTGTAGCAGTACCAACATTTTGATAATATGCTAAGTAAGCGTACTGCTCTTGAAAAATATCGTTTTTTAAGTGATTGATTCCTGAAACTAATAAATCTAAATCGCCATCATTGTCAAAATCAAATGTGGCGTTTGCGGTATAAATACCCAAATCAATTGACTTTTCTTGTAAAAATGATTTCGTTTTAAGGCTTAAATCAAACCCATCTGCGTTGCCATTTTCATAAAGCCAAACCAAACCATTATCTACGGGGCTTCTGCTCGAGTTTGCACAAACTAGATCTAAATCGTTGTCAAAATCAAAATCAATTAAACTAAACGAAGGAAAATAAGGAACATTTATGGCAGATGCCTGGCTTGGATAATTTTTGGTAAGCGATATCATACTGTCATGTGCTAGGCCAAAATCTGCTTTGCCGTTTTCAAGAAAAAAGGCATCGGCCGTGGTGATGTCAGAAATGAGTAAATCCATATCACCATCGGCATTGCTATCAAAAGCTAATATTTTACTACCAGGGTGTGCCTTTTTATTTACGCCGAGCTTAATATCAAAGTTGAGCCCTTCTTCTTGAAAAAAACCCCAAGATTCAGTTTCAATTTCAAACACAAACTCATTGGCGGTTTGTGATATGTTTTTATAAAAAATTACCCTTTCGCCATTTTGGTCAAAAACCAATACATCAGGTTTATTATCGGCATTTACATCGGCAATGCAGGGAGTTTCGCCTACCTGAAATGTAATGGCATATAGCTCATTTTCAAACTCATATTTAAGGGCGGTGGGCTGGCTGCTAAACTCAACCGTAGAATGCGATTGATTTAAGTAAACCTTAAATTGATCGTTGCCGGTAATTATATCAATTAAACCATCATTATTAATATCAACAGATGTAAAAAACGAATTGAGTGGTGGCAAAACATCTTCGAGTTCAGTAGCCGTTTGCCATTTTCGGCTACCGTTTTCTAATTTGCTTTTAAAAACCCACTCTCTATCGGTAAAGGCATCTTTGGCCACAAGTTCGTGCTGTAAATCGCCATCAAGATCTATTTGAATAAACTGCGGAGCATGAAAACCGCCCGAAAAACCCAAGGCGCTGGTATCTGAATCAACCAGATACCACGGTTGACTAACTGGCAAAAATCGCTGCCTTTTTTGCTGCCCTTGGGCAACCGTAATTGTTAAAGTTAAAAGTACTGTGAATAGGTATTTATATTGCATCTTGTGCCTGTGGTTCTAGCCTACAAAGCTCGTTTGTTTTTGCATTAACAAACCATAAATTACCTTCAGGTCCAATTTCTATACCAGCAACTCCTTCTCCGTTGGTTTCAATCTTACCCAAAAGTTGATGGCTTAATTTATCGTAACAGTAAATATTACCCGTTTTATAATCGCTTACAAAAAGCCTGTTTTCATTTAAAGCAATTCCGCTGGGTAGCACTAAGCCTGAGTCAGCTACTACTTCATATTCTGCTCCAACCATTTCTTGATACAAGGCTAACGGCTCACTATTTCTATTGGCAATTGTAGGATAACCTTCTTTTTCGCTACCACTTTTGGTGTTGAGTTTAATTACTCTTTCATACCCGGTATCGGCAATGTACAACCAACCAGTGGCCTTATCAAAAACCATGTGGCTTGGTATATTGGCATTGCTTGCCATTTTAATTCTAGGCTCGGTATACCTCCACACTTTGCCATCGCTATGATCGGGCCCCCCTGGGTAGTGGGGTTCAACAAAATCATATTTACAAATGGTTTGATTAAAACCATCGAAAACCCAATAAATGTTGTCAATTTCATGCGCAATACCCATACCCATTGGGCTTTGGTGTATCATATCTAAATGACTACCGTTTACTTGTGGGGTGGGGTTTTCGCCTACGCGGGCATAAATATTTAAATCGCTCGACCATAAAGTGGGTCCGGTAAAATAAATACCCATTCTATTGGCATCTAAAATGCCCTGCGCTGTAGCCCAGTTTCCGTTTTCGCCAAAATCTAAAGCTGTTGCTAAAGCCATAAAGTGCCAAGCATTGCCATCTCGGCGGTATTCAAAGTTGGTACTATCGGTAATTGGATCGTAAAAAGTAGTGGTATGCGCGCCAGTATTATCGGTACCTGGGCTTAGTACCCAAAGTTCTCGCTTTCTATCTTCAAATGAGTGAAAAGCTAAATCGCGTGGTGCTTCAAGGCTTGCAGACTCATTGGCCACTACTTTAACCTTAGGAGCAATTGCACCATATTTTGATTCTAAACCTTCATTAAAAAACTCAGGAACAGTATTTACTATCTTTTCTTCAATGCCAGGTTCGTCGTTTTGACACGAGCTAATGAATGCGGCAATGACTAATGCAAGTAGATATAAAGGGTATTTTGACATAATTGGTTTTGTTTGTTGCACGAAGAAAGAGTTTTAAGCAAAAAATGATTTCACTAATGCTCTAAATAATTCTAAACTTTGAGTCTTATTAAGTTTGAAGCATGGCACAAGGCAATCTAAAAAAAATGCAAACCGCTTACCAATCGCCCATTGGCTATACCTTACAATTGGGTAACGATGGTATTAAAATGGACGAATTGGTTGGTAAACAAATAAGGCTTGAGTACAACGGAATTATAAATTGCGTAGCTTGTGGTAAGGTTACCAAAAAATCTTTTGGACAGGGTTTTTGCTATAAATGCTTTGTAAACAGCCCTATGAACAGCGAATGCATTGTAAGGCCCGAACTATGCGAAGCCCACTTAGGCAAAGGCCGCGATATTGAATGGGAACAAAAAAACCACAATACGCCGCATATTGTGTATTTGGCTTTTACCGATAAAACTAAGGTTGGGGTAACCCGGGTTGATCAAATACCAACTCGCTGGATTGACCAAGGCGCTCATAAAGCAATAATTTTAGCTGAAGTGCCCTACCGAAAAATTGCCGGAGACATTGAAGTAGCCTTAAAAGATCACTACCAAGATAAAACCAATTGGCGCAGCATGCTAAAAAACGAAATTGATGGCGCACTTGACCCAATTGATGAAAAAGAAGAAGCCTTTGAAGTTTTTCCACCTGAATACGAAGATTTTTATTCTGATAATGATACGGTTTATGAGTTTAACTATCCGGTAATTGATTTTCCTACAAAAGTTAATAGCATTAATCTTGAAAAAATAAACGAGTTTGAAGGTAAATTAATGGGAATAAAAGGGCAATATTTAATTTTGAGTAGTAACAGAGTATTTAATGTGAGAAACCACAGTGGCTACTTTGTAACGCTTGAGTATTAAAAAATAAATGACTGAAGTAAAACACC
>JBMYOR010000203.1:0-5511 GCA_049599535.1 Bacteroidia bacterium
TGCAAATGCTGGCGGAGTTGAAGCAATAAGTACCGGAGAGCATTGCCCAAATGGGCTGCCTTGTGTAAAAGATTATGCTGAAGGTTTAGCTTTTGCCAAAAAGCATAAAAAACCAATTTTCTTAGACTTTACCGGTTATACTTGTGTGAACTGCCGAAAAATGGAAGACAATATATGGGTTGATCCGAAAATTGATAAGATTTTGAGAAACGATTATGTTGTAATATCACTTTATGTAGATGACAAGAAAAAGTTGCCTAAAAATGAGCAGAGAACTGAAATGTTGTTTGGTAAAGAGATGAAAATCAGAACATTTGGTAATAAATGGTCCTATTTACAAACAAGTAGGTTCAAAACCAATTCGCAGCCTTATTATGTATTGCTCGATCCTGATGAAAACGTATTGGTTAACCCTGTAGGATATACTCCTGATGTAGATGAATATGAAGCTTACTTGCAAAGTGGCGTAGAAGCTTTTAACAAAAAATAATTTCTATACAAATTATAGTTTAATAAAAAATCACCCAAATGGGTGATTTTTTATTTTACACAACTTAGTATTATTGACAAATTAATCTAACCTAAAATATTTATGAGCTGTCAATTAGACTTTGATCTTACAGTAAATGGCAATGATGTAACTGTTACGTCGCACATTTCTCCCCCAGGTTTTCAAACTCCACCCACTATTACAAATAGTGGTTCATTAATTACAATCACTTATGGTGATGATCCCGCCGGCCCAGTGAATGATACTCAGATTGTGCCAATTAATGGTGCAACTGAAGTTGAAGTTGAAGTTGAAAGCCAGGGAAGAAAAAAATGCACCAACAAAAAGCATATTAAGTAATTGCGCAAATTTTTATTTTTTATAGTTTGGCTTTTGGCTTTTAATAGTGCTAAAAGCCAAACTATTAGCCAAAAACTTGACACAATTGGTCAAACAGTTTATCTATATCCAATTAGTTCTATAACGCTAATTGATTCATTAGTTAATTCGTCAAAAGAACTGATTAAACCAAAAAATGAATTTAAGGCTCATTTATTAAGGTCTAATGCATACGCACAGCTTAGGAATTTAGATAGTTTTTTGTTTTATTCTAATGCTGCATCAGCCATTTGTAAAAAAAATGATTTTGTTAAAAGTCATATTGATGTTATTATACAAAGAGCTGATAACCTTATTGATTACAATTCATTTGTAGCTGCCCATAAACAGATTAGTTTTGCTAAGCAAATGGCTGATTCTATTGGCGATTCGAGCCTACTTACAAGGGCCAGGCTAATTAATATAAAAAATTTGGTTTACCAAGATGAGTATCAAGGTGCAACTTTGCAGCTTAATAAAATTAAGTATTCATTAAAAAGAAGTAATAATTCTTTTGAAAGTTATAATAAGTATTATTATAATGTAATTAAATCGGTTTTGTTTAGTTATAAGGGTCAAAACGACTCAGCGTTTAAGTACACCCACAAAGCTCGGTTTATTGCAAGTAAAGGTAATGATGTTTACCGAGAGCTTTTAATGTGCGGTTATTTGTTCAGAGATTATATTAATCTATTAATTGATGATGATTTTGTTAAAACTAAAAATTATACACAGAATTTAGATTCTGCCAAAAAGTATTATCGTCAAATATTAGATTTATTACCGGCAAAAAAGGGTGGGTTTTACGAAAGGTTTTATGAGGATTGTGCAATTTTAAATAGGTACACAGAAAATTTTGCGGCTTATGAAACTAAAATTGATTCTTTATTTGGCGCCGCAGAAAAATGGGCCCCGTACTTTAAGCAGTCTTTTTATAATGATTGCTATAATTATTACTTAAGAAAAGGGCTAAGCTTAAAAGGAAAAGGAGAAGAAATTGAAGCCAACAAGTATTTTTATAAATCTTTGGCCTTTGCGCAAAAACATATTAATGCCAAGGAGGCTCTAGCGCTATTTGATCAAAAAGTTGCTATTAGCGAAATCGAAGAAAAATACGAAAATGATGTGTTGCAAGCTGAAAACGCAATTCTTGCCGCTGAAAATGAGAAAGTAAAAGCTCGGAATAGATTATATATTGTTATAGCCGTAGCCTTTGGATTAGGGGTAATTGTAACAATAGTAATAATGGTATTGGTACGTAAAAATCTCGAAAATCAAAAACAATTGGCCGAAGCAAAAACAAGACTTAGGGAAAGAGAATTAGAAGATTTAAGAGGTAAGCAAAAAATAAATAGATTAGCTGCTTTGCTTGAAGGGCAAGAAAAAGAACGAACACGAATTGCGGCTGATTTGCATGATGGTATAGGTAGCTTGTTGGCCAGTGTAAAGCATCATTTTCAGGTAGTTGAATCAGTAATAAAAACTGATGTGCCTGAGGTTAAAAAAGCATATGAAGTATTAGACGATACGGCCATTGAGGTAAGAAGAATTTCGCACAATATGGCATCAAAAGTGCTTCAAAAGTTTGGTTTAGAATCTGCTGTCCAAGATATTGCTCAAACCTATTCTCAAAAATCATTACGGGTTAAAACTAACTTTATTGATTTGCCAAATGATTTGAAACCCGATGTAGAGTTAAATATTTTTAGAATTATTCAAGAGCTGCTAAGCAACGTGGTAAAACATGCATACGCCACACTTGCCGTAGTACAGGTTACCAATTTAGGCGATGAGCTGAGCATAATTGTTGAAGATAACGGCAAAGGATATGATACTAAAGCAACCACCGAAATAAGCGGGATAGGCTTAAACAATATAAAATTAAGGTTAGATCATTTGCACGGTACAATTGAAGTTGACTCATCATTAAACCACGGTACAACTATATTAATAAATGTACCGCTTAAAGTTGTAGATTAACTTACTGATTAATTTAAAGCCCAAAACAACTATATTCGATTAAAATTGAAAATAAATTGATTAAGGTAGTAATTGCAGATGATCATAAAATGTTTGCTGAGGGCTTAGCGGCACTTTTATCCACGTCAGATAATATCTCAATTTTAGGAACCGTGCAAAACGGTAAAGAACTTGTAGCTTATTTACAAGAGCAAATGGCCGATGTGGTTTTGCTTGATATTGATATGCCCGAATTAAATGGTGAAGAGAGCTTACATATTCTACAAAAAATGTGGCCTGAATTAAAAGTTGTAATTCTCACAATGCATGATGAACCATCATACATAAATCAATTTGTGAGTATAGGAGCAAATGGTTACGTATTAAAAAACACAGGGAGAGATGAATTGGTAAAGGCCGTACAAAGTGTGTATGCCGGTGGCGATTTTTTTAGCTACGACGTAATCAATAGAATGAAAAATTTTAAAGATGTTGCAGTTGAAAAAAATGAAGAGACGGGTATTGAGTTTACCGAAAGAGAATTTGAAATTGTAAAATTGACGGCTAAATTATTAACGGTAAAGGAGATTTCAGCTGAGCTTTTTATCTCTGTAAATACAGTTAAAACTCACAGAAAAAATATTCAAAAAAAAATAGGTGTAACCAGTTCAAACGGAATTACAAAATACGCCATTGAACATGGGTGGGTATAACTCATAATCTTGTATAAAACATCGAAAATTGATGCATTATCGTCTAAAGATAATTGCATTTTATGCCGTTTTTTAGGTTGTTCATGTCAAAAATGTGTGCTGTTGTTATTTAGGGGCTATATTCGCTTTTAAGAGGTATAGTTTAGTTTTAATACACATGAGGATTTTTAGCACGATAGGTTCCGGCAGGTTTACAGCCCTAGTTACCTTAGTTAATTTTGTAATTTTAGCAGTGTTGCTTACTTCAGCAACAGGCGTATTAATTAGCAATAATGCAGGCAGCGCACACAACAGTGCCGCGCTTGAAGTAAGGTCAAGTTCACAAGGATTTTTGCCGCCTGTTTTAACAACTACCCAACGCAATGCTATAGCTAACCCAGCCACCGGACTTCAAGTTTACAATTCAACCAATGGTCAGCACGAAACCTATAATGGTACTTTATGGGAAGCCATTGGTGCAGGCAATACCACAGGTAGCTCGCCAACAGGTACAATAGTGGCCTATGGGGGCAGCACTATACCAAGCGGCTGGCTAGAGTGCAATGGAGATGATATTAGCAGAGCCAATTACGCCAACCTTTTTACAGCAATTGGTACGGCATGGGGTTACGGCGATCAAAGTACAACCTTTAATTTACCTGATTTAAGAGGTATGTTTTTAAGAGGGCACGATAATTCTAGGGGAGAAGATCCAAATGCCGGCTCAAGAGTAGCTAGCAAAACAGGGGGGAACACTGGTGATAATGTGGGTTCTTATCAAGGTTATGCCTTTCAAAGCCACAGGCATTACTACACGAGACATGATGATAATCCAAGTAGTGGACAAGCATATGCAGGTGGTGGGTATTTAGGTAACGCCTTAGAAGGCACATATACGGGGTATGCAGGCGGAAATGAAACCAGACCCGAAAACGTGTACGTAAAATATATTATTAAATATTAATGATGAATAAGAAATTAGTAATAGGATTAGCAGCATTAAATTTAATTGTGGTAGCCATTTTATTAATGGGAGCCACTGGTGTTTTAATTAGTAATAATGCAGGTAGTGCGCATAATAGCGCGGCATTAGAGGTGAGGTCAACTAGCCAAGGTTTTTTACCACCTGTTTTAACCAGTACCCAACGAGATAACATAAGTAGCCCAGCAACAGGACTTACCATTTACAATTCAACCACAAGTGCTATTGAAACGTACAATGGTTCGGCTTGGCAAGGCTCTGGCGGAAGCAGTGCTGGTAGTGCACCAGCCGGTACAGTAATGGCCTATGCTGGCAGCACTATACCAAGCGGATGGCTAGAGTGTAATGGAGATGATATAAGCAGAACCACTTACTCTGATTTATTTGCAGCAATTGGTACAGCTTGGGGGTATGGCGATCAAAGTACCACCTTTAATATACCTGATATGAGAGGCGTGTTTTTAAGGGGGCATAATAATAATAAAACCAGTGTCTCAAATGATTTTGACCCTAATGCATCTACCCGTACAGCCCTGCAGCCAGGTGGAAGTACGGGCGATAATGTAGGAACTTTTCAAGGATACGCAACAGCTAGGCCTAATACTAACTTTGTTACCAATACTACAGGTAATCACAGGCATACTTTATTGCTGTCAGATAATGGTTACCCTGACGGATCGGGCGATAGAACTAATAACTATTATATGATGGACAATGCTCGTGGCGAAAGCAGCTATGATGAATACACAAATTATGCCGGTAATCATAGTCATTCAATTACTTCGGGTGGTGATTCTGAAACACGTCCGTCAAACGTTTCAGTTAAGTATATTATCAAGTATTAATTAGATGAATCGATTTATAATATTATTTGTTTTTGTGTTTAGTGTTAATATACTTAGTGCACAAACACAAATTGGTTCTGATATTTTGGGAGTAGCTCATGAAGATGAAACTGGCGCTTCAGTTGCAATTTCAGGAACAGGAGATACCCTTGTTGTAGGTTCGCC
>JBMYOR010000204.1:0-5465 GCA_049599535.1 Bacteroidia bacterium
TTGATAAAGCCATTTTTGAACCCGTACCCATTTTTATTGATGGCGTGGGCAATATGATAGAAATTGATTGGCAATACATTTATAAAGGCACCATTCGAGACTTTTTTCCACCTGCACAATTTGTTCCATTTGATGAGCAACGTTTTCAGATTTATACCGAGAGCCTTGGTAATGATGCCAGCAGCGAAAACCTATTAAGCAGTATTGGCAAACCTGTACAACCTACTCAGCTTTCAAATAAAATTGACATTGCCTTTTTAGCCTTACATGGCCCTTATGGCGAAGATGGATCTATTCAAGGCTTATTAGATTATTACGAGATACCTTATACCGGATCAGGAGTGTATGCATCGGCGGTGGGTATAAGTAAAGGCTTGCAAAAAAAACTAATGCGAGCCGCTGGCATTAAGGTAAACGATTTTGTTACTTTTAGCCGAAATGAGTTTGATACCAACGCAAAATCCTGCTATAAAAAAGCAAGTAAATTACAGTTTCCTTTGGTGGTTAAAGCTTCATCGCAAGGCAGTAGTATTGGGGTTCATTTTTTAAATGATAATAACTTTGAATCATTTAACGCTTGCATTAAAAAAGCGCTATTTAGGCTCAAACTCAAAAAAAACGACTGGCAAAACCTAAATCATGCCCAAAAAGAAATGAAGGTTAGATCCTTATTCGATCTTCAACATGGGCTTGGTTTACCTGCCTATATTAATGGCGAATTAGTGCATTACCACCACAAGGCCATTCAAAATATTGATAATGCCTTTAAATCAAATGATCAAGTTGATTTAGAAAGTACTCATGGCGAAAACACTATTGTGGTTGAAGAAAAACTGAGCGGAAAAGAGTTTTCGTGCATAGTGGTTCGTGATGAAAACGGCAAAAGTGTAGCACTGCCTCCTACCGAAATTCGCAAGGCACATGAGCTATTCGACTACCGATCAAAATACTTACCAGGAATTACAAGAAAAGTAACACCAATTGAAATTGCTCCTGAGCAAATAGAAAAAATAAGGACTTCGTGTGTTGAGCTTTTTGAGTTTTTTGAGTTCAATGTTTACGCCAGAATTGATGGTTTTATTAACGATGAAGGTGAAGTGTTTTTGAATGATCCAAATACCACTTCAGGTATGATGCCATCATCATTTTTCTTTCATCAAGCCGCTGAAATCGGATTAAATCCCACCCAGTTTTTAACTTATATATTAAATCAAAGTTTGGTTGAACGAAGAAATGCGGCATATCACCCGCATGGTATTGCTCAGCTACATTATAAACTTAGCAAAGACATTTCTGAAGCATCAAAAAAGATGCAAGAAAAGCGCAAAGTAGGTGTGATTTTTGGTGGATACTCTTCAGAAAGGCATATTTCAGTTGAAAGTGGTAGAAACGTTTTTGAGAAACTATCATCATCAGGAAAGTTTGAAACCGTACCGCTTTTTTTAACTAAAAACGAGCGCGAAGAAATTGTTCTGCACAAGATTCCAGTAAACTTAATGTTGAAAGATAATGCTGATGACATTAGCGATAAAATTGAAGCTTTTAAAATAGATCCTATCATTCATAAGATTATTAAAGAAGCCGAAGAGGTAACCGGAAAATTCGCCGCTAAAAATTATGACTTTTACCCCAGAGAAATAAAGCTAGAAAACCTAGCCAGTGAAATTGATTTTGCGTTTATAGCGCTACATGGCCGCCCTGGCGAAGACGGAACCATACAAGCACACTTAGACCAATACGATATTCCTTATAATGGCTCAGGGCCAAAATCTTCAGGCACCACCATTGATAAATACCAAACCAATGAAATCTTACTCAAAAACGGTGTTTTAGTTGCCAAACACCGAATGGTTTGGAAAAATGATTGGCTAAAAAATGCTGATGCCATTTTTGATGAAATTGAAAAAGATTACGGTTTTCCTTTAATTGCCAAACCAGCCGACGATGGCTGTAGCTCGGCAGTTAAAAAGATTGACAATCGCCAAGAATTAGCCGATTTTGCCGAAGCCATTCTCAGAGATGAGCTTGATTTAACAGCAGAAATGTGCGAAAAGCTTTCATTAAAAACCAATGAAGAGTTTCCGCTTAAAAAAGGTTTTTTAATTGAAGAATTGATCAGCCCAAATGGCGCAAGTCATTTTATAGAAGTTACTGGCGGCATGCTTATAACTACCAATAAAGATGGCAGTAAAACTTACGATGTTTTTGAATCGAGTGAAGCTGTAGCCGAAGGAGGAATCTTGAGCCTTGAAGAAAAATTCTTGGCGGGCGAAGGTCAAAATATAACGCCAGCGCGCTATAACCCCGTACCGGCTGACAATGCAGGCATAAGCGCTCAGGTAAAAGCCAAGTTAGCCAAAACCGCTGACCTACTAAATGTTGAAGGATACTGCCGAATTGATGCTTTTGTACGAATTTTTAATCCTGAAAAAGTAGAAGTTATTGTAATCGAAATCAATTCGCTTCCTGGGCTTACACCAGCTACGGCTATTTTTCATCAGGCGGCACTTGCTGGCCTTAAACCTGCACATTTTTTAGAAAAACTCATCACAATAGGAACTCAACGTAAATTTGCCAACCGTGGATAAGATAAAGGCTTTTTTTAAGAACATATTTGTCAAAAACCTAATCATCATTGGAATTTTAGGAATTTTGGTTTTATGGGTTACCGAATGTCAATTGCGCAGGCAAACCCTAAATGGTGTAAAAATTCAAGTGCCTGATTTTACCGGCCTTGATGAATCTGATGTACAACGTATGTGCGAACAACGCCAACTTAACTATGTTGTAAAAGATACGGCCTTCATAAAAAAAATGCTCAAACGCACCATGGTAGATCAAATGCCCGAAGCCGAAAGCTGGGTAAAACCAGGTAGAACCATTTACCTTACCATAAACTCAGATAAACCGCCAATGGTAAAACTACAAGATCTTACTAGCCTGCAAGAACGCGGCGCCATAAGAATTTTGCAAAACGATGGTTTTATGGTAGATCCTGATAGCGAATACGAGCCCGATCCTGGTTTAGATTGGGTGTTAAAAGTAAAGGTGAATGATGAAGAAATTGAATGGGGCAGCAAATTACCAAAAGGCACTACCATTACCCTAGTATTAGGCGATGGATCAACCGATGGAGGCCCTATTAAAGCACCAAACCTATTGGGCAGAGATTTTAACTTGATACCTAATTTTATGTATATGCAAAACAAAATTTTAGGAGATGTAGATTCAACTGAATTAAATGGCCCTTTGAGCATTGCAAAAGTTTATAGACAAGATCCACGACCGGGAATAAAAATAAAACCGAGCGATCCTATACACATTTGGATTTGCGATTCGTTTACCTACAATGATATTTACAAATTCAATATAGATCAGTTTAGTGAACCAAAAGACACCACACCCTACTAGCAAGCACCTTCTACTTTTTGCACTTTTAGTATCATTTTTTAAAGTAAATGGTCAAACTGAAGAAATTGAGCCATTAAGGTGTAATCCGGCCATTATTAATTTTAACCAAACCAACACGCCATCACCAAACCTAGCCAAAAAGAAAAAAAGCGTATTAAATCTTCCTTTTTTTGATGATTTTGCATCAACTAAAATCTACCCAGATAAGAACCGCTGGGTAGAGCGCAGTGTTTTTGTTAATAGCAGTTTTCCGATTAACCCGCCGAGCCATGGCGTAGCCACTTTTGACGGTCTAAATAAATATGGCTACCCGTATAATATTGATGGAAACAATGTTCCAAAATCATGCGATACACTTACCAGTCAAAATATAAATTTACAAGCATACAATGAGTCTGATAGTGTTTATTTAAGCTTTTATTTACAACAAAAAGGCGTAGGCGATGTGCCCGAGAGTAACGATAGTTTTATTGTTGAATTTAAAAAAGACAATAACGAATGGTATAGAGTATGGGCTAAAAGTGCCGATTTTGATTCGTTTAGCAATTATCCATTTAATGTTTACACCTTAAATGTACCGGCTCAAAATACAGGCACCTATTTTCACGATTCGTTTCAATTTAGATTTAGAAATTACGGCAACCGTACCGGGGCTTTAGATCATTGGCATCTTGATTATGTTTATTTGGATGAAAATCGTTTTAAAGGCGATACCATTTTAGAAGATATATGCATTTACAGGCAACCCAAAGGGCTTTTTAATAATTATTACTCATTGCCCTGGCGGCAGTATAGAGAAGATCGCAGCTTCTTTTTAAATACCGATATTGATTACAATGTTTACAACAAGGCTCAATCGGTGCAAAGCCCCGACATTAGGTATTCTATAACTGATAAAACAAATGATTTTGATGTTTACAGCTCAGGTGAGCTTAGGCAGCAGATTACAGATATACCCTCGTTTGGCAATAAAACTGCGGCACAAGAAAACAAATTGCTTTTCTCATACTTTGATACCCTAAGTAATAAAAATGTAAAACTTGAGCTTTTGCTTATTGCGCGATCAAGAAACATAAATAATCCAATTGTTAGCCAAAACGATACGTTTGTAATGCATCAGTATTTCGATAATTTTTTGGCTTATGACGATGGTAGTGCCGAAGGGGGTTATGGTTTAAAAAACACCCGCCAAGGTGGCGTTGCATTACGCTATACTTTAGCAAGCTCTGATACCCTAAAATACATTGCATTTAATTTTACAGGTGGAAACGAAGTACTGCCCACCCAAATGAAATTTAATATTATGGTTTGGGAAAGGCTTTTTCCTGAACCTGTTGAATTGGCTAAAATTTCAGGTGTTAAACCTATTTATACAGGCCTTAATAATGGTTTTGCCATTTACGAGCTAGAAAAACCCATACCAGTAAGTTCTGAATTTTTTATTGGCTGGGAGCAGTACAGTGCTTTTAACTTAAATGTTGGGGTTGATTTAGATTATAGATTTTTTAATGATCAAAAGCCCAACCCAAACTTATACTTTAACGCTGCTGGCGCCTGGGAGAATTCTAAAATCATTGGCACTCCTTTAATCCGGCCAGTTTTTGGGCTCGATGCTACACTTAGCACAAATGATGTTTGGAAAGAAAGCGCAGTAAGTATTTATCCTAATCCTGCCAAAAGCAGTATAAATATCGAACTTAATAACAACACCCGCGGGATAATATCAATCGTAAACCTACAAGGCAAGACCGTGCTTAACCAAAACATTACAAGCAATCAAATGCAATTTGATATTACAGCGCTTAATAGTGGTTTATATTTTATTCGATTTGAAAGTGAAAATGGTGAGCAAATGGTAAACCGATTTGTAAAAGAGTAAGTTTTACCAAAATACACTTAATAAATACAAGAGTTAAGCAAACTAAAGCGCCAGTTCTTGCAACAATTACAATGCGCCGATTTAACCACTTAAAAAAATCATCTTTTAAAAGCGATTTTACTTTAGAATTAGAGGCCGGTAAAACCAATCTTTTTGATTTTAAGCTATGGCCAAA
>JBMYOR010000205.1:0-5462 GCA_049599535.1 Bacteroidia bacterium
ATTGCTCCTGAGTTTACGGCAATAAAACTGCTGTGTTTTCTTTTACTTAGGCTATGTATAATTTTTGAAAAAGCTTCTTTGCCCACGCCACTTTCGCCCAAAACCAACACAGTAATATCAGTTGGCGCTACCTTAATG
Source organism: Bacteroidia bacterium (assembly GCA_049599535.1). Lineage (GTDB taxonomy): Bacteria > Bacteroidota > Bacteroidia > CAILMK01 > JACPUW01 > JACPUW01. Next base: position 139 of record JBMYOR010000205.1, read on the forward strand.
GCCATTTCAATGGCTCGGTTTAGCAATGGTGAGTTGCCTATTATTCCAAATCTTTGTTTTACTGATTGTATTTGGTTTTGGTCTATCATTATTTAATCTACAATTTGGCCCAGTAGTGTTGCACTGGTACAGTTAGTTACTTTTACCATCACATAATCTCCCGCTTTGTTGCCTTTTGATGGAAAAACTAACATTTTATTTTGATCATTTCGGCCTTTTAAATCATTTGGGTTCTTTTTTGATACACCTTCAATTAGTACCTTAAAAGTTTTACCAATATCTTTTTTGTTGCTGGCCAAAGCGTATTTGGTTTGAAGCTCAATAACTTCTGTTAGCCTCTTTTTCTTTACTTTTTCAGGTACGTCGTCTTCATATTTTCTGGCAGCCAAAGTGCCTGGCCGTTCTGAATAAAAAAACATGTAGGCATGATCAAACTCAACTTCTTGCATAAGGCTCAATGTATCTTTATGATCATCTTCGGTTTCGCTGCAAAAGCCACAAATAATATCGGTGCTAAAGGCAATGTCGGGTATGATTGACCTTATCATTTGTACTCTATTCAAGTACCACTCACGGTCATAGGTACGGTTCATTTTATCTAAAATTCGTGAGTTGCCTGATTGTACTGGTAGGTGTATAAAATTACAAATGTTGTCGTACTTCTTCATAGAATACACAACATCTTCGGTTATGTCTTTAGGGTGAGATGTTGAAAAACGCACCCGCAAATTAGGGTCAACTTGTGCCACGAGCTCAAGCAACTGTGCAAAGCTCACCGTATTGTCTTCATCATCTTTCCATTTATACGAGTCTACATTTTGGCCAAGTAACGTTACTTCTTTGTAGCCTTTATTAAAAAGGTCCTGAGTTTCTGAAACAATAGATTTTGGGTTTCTGCTTCTCTCTCTGCCTCGTGTAAAAGGTACTACGCAAAATGAGCACATATTATCGCATCCACGCATAATACTTACAAAGGCCGTTACACCATTTGAATCTAACCTAATGGGCGATATATCTGCATAGGTTTCTTCTCTCGATAAAAATACGTTTACAGCTTTTTGCCCACTTTCAGCAGTTTCAACAAGTTGGGGTAAGTCTCGGTATGCATCGGGTCCTACAACAATGTCAACTACTTTTTCTTCTTCAAGAAATTTTGTTTTGAGCCTTTCGGCCATACAGCCCATTACGCCTACAAGCATTCCGGGGTTTTTCTTTTTAGCGGCGTTAAATTGATCTAATCTATTTCTTACCCGTTGTTCTGCATTATCTCTAATGGCGCATGTATTTACTAAAACTAAATCAGCTTCGTTGAGCTCTTTAGTGGTAGTAAAACCATTTTCGAGCATTACCGATGCAACAACTTCACTGTCGGCAAAATTCATTTGACAGCCGTAGCTTTCTATATAAAGTTTCTTTTTGCCCTGCTCTTTCAAGCTTTCTGGTAAATCAAAAGCTTCGCCCTGTCGGCTCTCTTCAATAATTTTATCTTCAATTACGCCTCGCATATTTTTTACAGTATTAAAAACGTGCAAATTTAGTGAATGCTGACAGGTTGTCAGTTTTAGAAAAACTTAATTGTAAAGCGGATGAACATTCATTGCCATTTGTATGTTTAATGTATAATTTTGAATGAATATAATTAAAACAGAATCAGAATGGCACACGAATTACCAAGTTTAAATTATGCATACGATGCATTAGAACCTCATATTGACGCAAGAACCATGGAGATACACCACTCAAAACACCATGGTGGCTATGTAAGTAAATTAAATGCAGCAATAGAAGGTACGGATGCCGAAAATCTTTCGATTGAAGATTTAATGAAAAACGTATCTAAGTATGGTGCTGGTGTAAGAAATAATGGTGGTGGTCACTTTAACCATTCACTTTTTTGGAGCGTAATGAGCCCTAATGGTGGCGGAGCTCCAGTTGGCGAGTTAGCTGATGCAATAAATGCTGAGTTTGGATCTTTTGACGAGTTTATGAAGAATTTTTCAGATGCAGCGGCTACAAGATTTGGTTCAGGTTGGGCTTGGCTTTGCGTAGATGCAGGTGGTAAGCTTTGCGTTTGCTCAACTCCTAATCAAGATAACCCAATGATGGATATTGCCGAATGTCCAGGAACTCCAATTATGGGGCTTGATGTTTGGGAGCATGCCTATTACCTAAACTATCAAAACCGTAGACCTGATTACATTGGGGCTTTTTTCAATGTAGTTGATTGGAATAAAGTAAACGATAACTACTTGGCAGCAAAAGGATAACTGCAGATTTATCACTAAATTTTAAGGCCCTGTAATTTTAAATTATGGGGCTTTTTTATGTAGGTATAGATAGGGTAAATTTGGTGTAGGCGCCCTGTACTGATTCAACATTTATTTTGGCATTAATAGATACAGCACACTGATTAACGATATATAAACCTAGGCCTGCTCCTTGACTTTTTTTACTGCCACGCGAAAAAATTTCCCAAATCAACGGCATAAAATCTGCCGAAATACCTATGCCATTATCTTTAAAATATAAATCAATAAAACCATTGTTTGATGCTGATGAAACTTCGATTAGCAAAGGGCGGTTTTCTGATTTATATTTTATTGAGTTTGAGAACAAATTGATGAGAATTTGAGAAAGACGTGTTTTATCACTTAAAACAATGGTGTTTTCAGGGATTTCGTTTACAAAGGTTTGATTATTAGTAAACTGTGATTGAAAGTTGTAGGTGTATAGTTCGTTAATAAAATGCTTTAACTCAATATTTTGGTACTTAGGGTCTGTTTTTTCAATTTTAAAAAACTCGGTAACCTGTATGGTAAACTCCTGAAGCCTGTCTGAGCTTTTCTCAATTTTTTTAAAGTAATCTTCAATTTTTATTGAGTCTGAATCAAGCCTGCCCAATGTTGCCAAGCCTTTGATATTTGCTAACGGAGACCTTATATCATGAGATATTGAATAGACCAGATTATCAAGGTTATCATTGCTTTGCTTTAGTGCAATAGACTTTTCTTTATACTTGTCGGCAATTTCTTTTTGCTTAAGAAATAGAGTTTGTAATCGATTGATTAAAAAGTTAAAAGCAACATTAATCATTAATAAAACCGCAAGAGCGTTAAAAGAGGTAAGCGCAAATGACACAGTAGTGTATCCGTGAATTTTAAGATTTGGATAAAAGCTGAATTCCAATTCCAAACCAATAATTACTAGTGCTATCAATATTAGCGTATAAGATCTTATAGCACCTTTTTTGCCAAATATTATGGTTGAGAAGGTAGAGTAGCATATTAGCCAAATAAAGCCAGCGCCTTGAGGGCCTAAGAATATGATTACAAAAACTCCGATTAAATAAATGAGTTCAACTGCCTTTTCTCTAAAAGCGGGAAATAATGATGGCGAAAAGTGGAAAAATGCAATTAGCACAAATGCTATAATGTCAAAATATCCAATAATTGGCACCCCAAATGCAAAGCTACCCCAAGCACTAGGCACCACTATTATTAGCGCAGAAACAAAAAATATATAGAGTACTTTGTCAAACAGACTTCTTCGCCAAAATTGCAATTCTGATTCATCAGTTTGCTTAGTGGTTTTTCGTGATTTAAATATTGACAAAATCTTCATGAATTGCCTAGCCATTTATGGCGAAATTTTTTTCTTTATTTCTAACTAAGGTAAAGAAAAAGCCATCAGTTTTGCTGATGGCTTTAAATATTTAAATTCTAAAATTTTTATTATTCCACAGTAACTGATTTAGCCAAATTACGTGGTTGGTCAACATTACACTCTCTCATTACGGCTATGTGATAAGCCAAAAACTGTAAAGGAATTGAGTTAACTAAAGGTGCCACTACGGCATCGCAACTTGGTACTTCTATTATATGATCGGCTAAATCTTTAATTTCAGATTCTTCCTTGTCAACAATGGCAATAACTCTACCTTTTCGTGCTTTAACTTCTTGTATGTTGCTCAAAATTTTATCGTAGTGCTGATGACTAGTAGCTATCACAACAACAGGCATGTTTTCATCAATCAAAGCAATTGGTCCATGTTTCATTTCAGCTGCGGGATAACCCTCAGCATGAATATACGAAATCTCCTTAAGCTTTAATGCACCTTCAAGCGCAAGCGGAAAATTAGCACCTCTACCTAAGTATAAGAAGTTTTCTGCGTCTTTGTACTCTTCAGCAACTTTTTTAATGGCTTTTTCAAGTAGTAGAGCTTTCTCTATTTTAGATGGCGAATGGTGTAAATTGTAAAGTATGTCGTGGTATTTGCTGTTTGAAATGGTTCCGCGTTTATGACCTAAAAATGCTGCCATAAGAGTAAGCACAGCCAATTGGGTGGTAAATGCTTTAGTTGAAGCTACACCTATCTCTGGACCGGCATGGGTATATGCGCCAGCATGCGTGGTACGCGGAATAGATGACCCTGGTACATTGCAAATTCCAAAAATAAACGCGCCACGTTCTTTTGCCATTTCAATAGCTGCAAGGGTATCGGCGGTTTCTCCTGATTGAGAAATTGGAATTACAATATCAGTTTCTCTTATTACTGGGTTTCTATATCTAAACTCCGACGCGTATTCAACTTCAACAGGTAAGCGGGCTAAATCTTCAATTAAATATTCACCTAATAAACCAGCGTGCCAAGACGTACCACAAGCAATTATAATAACCCTTTGAGCATTTATAAATTTGGCTAAGTTGTCATCTAATCCAGCCATTTTAATTAGGCCTTCTTCAAGCAATAATCTTCCTCTTAGGGTATCATAAATAGCCCTTGGTTGCTCGTTAATTTCTTTGAGCATAAAGTGATCAAAACCACCTTTTTCAAGTTGCTCAAGGCTTAACTCAAGCTCATGAATTGTTGGCGTATGCTGGCTGTTATCCTGAATATTACTGATTCTATATCCGTCTTTGTCAACATAAACCATTTGGCCATCGTCAAGGTAAACTACGTTCCTAGTATACTCAACAATTGGTGTAGCATCAGAACCCATAAAGTATTCGCCGTTACCAATTCCCATTACAAGTGGAGAGCCTTTTCTCGCAGCAATCATCTGATTTGGATTATCTTCAGAAATCACCACTATGGCATAAGCACCAGTAACTTGATTAAGCGAAAGCCGTACAGCTTCTTCAAGCGTGCAATTTTCAGTTGATTTTACTTCTTCAATTAAATGAATGAGTACTTCTGTATCAGTATCGCTAATAAATTTATGTCCACGTTTTATAAGCTCTTCTTTTACAGTAGCGTGGTTTTCAATAATTCCATTATGAATAATGGCCAAATTAGAATTTCCCGATAAATGTGGGTGTGCATT
>JBMYOR010000206.1:0-5447 GCA_049599535.1 Bacteroidia bacterium
ATTGCTCAAGATCCAACAAACCATCCTGGAAGTATTATCAGAATTCATTTAGATGGTAGTATTCCAAAAGATAACCCTAAGTTTGAAGGAAAATCAAATTATAAATTCGAAAAAATAGCTTCTTCACTAAAGCTATTTCTAATTGAGTGTGCTGAAACCTGTAGTTTACCTGCTGTTGATCTACAGCATAGTCAAGGTGCCGATGGGCTATTGAAAAGATTTAAGTTATTGGTTGATTCAAAGTTTAGAGAAGAGCATTCTGTAACCTTTTTTGCCAATGAACTGCATATTACCACAGGCCATCTGAACAAAACCATAAAGTCGCTTACAGGAGCAAGTGCAAAAGAGTTCATTCAAAAGCGAATTACAACTGAAGCCAAAAGGCTAGCCATTTATTCTGATTTAAGCTCAAAAGAAATTGGCTTTCAGTTAGGTTTTGAAGACCCAGCACATTTTAGCACCTTCTTTAAAAAGTGTACTGGGCAGAGTTTTTCGGCTTATAGGAAAGGGTAGTGTTTAATTCCTTCTTCAATTTTTTTACCACTCATCTCTTAGATTTTTCTGAATTTGATTAGGTGACTCATCTAAATTTATTTTACCAAAATATTTATTGGCATTGAAACCAACTGACTGTTTTTTTTGCTTGTTAGTTTTTCCCATGCTTTTCTAATTTCTTCTTTAGAAGCTCCCTTTTTTATTTTAACTGTCATATCACGAATTTAAATTTTTCTCAAGGGAGATAGTGAATGCTGCCGCTATTCAATTCGATGGAATGAATTCCATCGTTTCTGATCAGAAACGAGCGATTTCAATCGCTCGCACCAAGTATAAATTAAGTATGCTAATTAACTTTAGAACTTGCGGTAACACTACCGATACCCCTTAAAAAGATAATTGCTGCAAGTAGTTCTTGGGGAAAAAGAGTTTTGAAGTAACCTGTGCTTGACCTTTTTAAAAAGTGTATCGAGTTTGCCTTAATTTAATTCGATGAAATGAATTCCATCGTTTCTGATCAGTAGCGGGCGATTTCAAGCGCTCGCGCTAAAGATTAATAGCGCAATGACCAATACCTTTTACATTATTCTTTAAAGTTGAAGTATCCCCTTATCACGGCCCCTTCTGGCCGTTTACCAGAAGGGGTAAAAAATGAGTAAATACCTCGTTTCAATATTTAAATGATCTTTTTATCGTTTCGATGTTCAAATATTTTCACCTGTGTGCGCAGCCTATTTGCGTAGAAGAAAAAAAGATGAAAAAAGGTTCATATTTCATTCAATCACCACCTTAAACACCAGTTTGTATCAAAAAGAAGGATGCAAATACTCATTACAGGTGTTAACATTCAGTTAGAATGAGTTGCTTGGTGTAACGGTACTTTTGATGAATGAAGTTTTTGACTGTTTTATTGATTCTTATATCCGGTTATTCTTTTGCAAATGGTCAAACACCAAATGCTATCAATTTAAAAAAGAATAATAAAGACAAAATCAAGCAAATTGAACTAAACAGTTTAGTAAAGTTGAAAACCGTTTCAGGAGAAAGGTACGGCGGAAAACTAACAGAAATTACGGAAACCCATTGGCTAATTGATGCCGACACCGTTTTTATAACTTCTGTAGATTGGATTATGCAAAAAACAGTTTGGCGACCAGTAGGAACCGTTTTTGCAACTGGCGGCACTACTTTATTCATCTTTGGAACAGCTGGTTGGGCATCAAGTGTTGGGAGCGATGAAACTTGGGTACAATTAGGTGCTGTTGTGGGAGCTTTAGTGGCAATTACTGGTGCAGCTATAGATGGCGTTGCAATTCCCATGCTGTTGAAAGGAAGAAAATATAGAGTTCAACCTGATGCCAAATGGCAAATTATTAAAGGTTGATTTTTTTACTAAAAGGGTGTTTTCGGGGTTCGAACCCTGTTCTCTTCGGTCACAGTGAAGTATTTTACCACATAAACTAAAGACACCATAAATACCCAATTAGCTAATTCCTTCATCTTATTCTTTAATTAACACCCCAATCCCCGGGATCGAACCGGAACAAACATTTTCCCCATATGAAAATGATGATAGTACGGAGAGAGAGATTCGAACTCTCAAAAACCTGTTTCTAAGACAGGTGCGTATGCCAGTTCCGCCACCTCCGCATTTAGTTGCCTTAAAAGGATTCGAACCTTTACTACTTGAATCAAAGTCAAGTGTTCTGCCATTAAACTATAAGGCAAAAAGTTATCTGAATCCCGCACGTGCGGGAGACCCCCCGACCTTTCCGATAAATCGGAATAAACAACCACCGTTATCTCTCCAGAGTTTTGTTGACAGAATAGTAATAGCATGAGACAGTTACTATTATTAATCCTGTCAACAATAGCGGAAGAAGTGGGAGTCGAACCCACACCCCGAGCAAACGAGCAAACAGTTTTAATTCGATAATGACCAACTTTAAAGGTCTCATTGAATTCGCAAGCTCATTTTAAGACTGCGGCCACCACCTATTGGCTTGTTCTTCCTAATTATTCAGTGGAAGTGGTTGTCCCGACAACTGTCGGGAGAACTCAAACCCCTCAACTGCGGGAACTTACTTGTCATTAATTAATATGATCAGTATCTGATAAGAAACGGTCAAGAATGAGGCTTGCGTTGGTTTGAATGCAGGGAGTTTACTTTCGTAAATGACCCAATTCAAACCGAGCGTAACGAAATTATTGGCCTTTTCTTACAGAGAATGCTTAGCAGGTAAGCACAACGAACCACCATTTGCCTACTCTCCGTTTAAAAGTTTATATTTTTAATCAACCGCCTAACCCCTTCGCAAAAAAAAAGCATCTCGTATTTGAGATGCTTTCGTCAATTTATTGATGTTGTATTTTACATCAACTCGAAAGCATCACTATTTGGGGCGAATCATAACTATGGAGTAATTCAAATCCATTACAATTGGGCGCCATACTATACCACCGCTTTTGCTGTTCTTTTGAATTGTTTGTTTGATTCATGTTATTAAAATTTGATAGGGCAAATATGAAAGCATTTTTTAAAACACCAAAATTATTTTCATTTTATTTTATTGATTTTCAATTACTTACATATATTTCAAGACAGTTCTCTCCTACCCCACTGGTTAAGTAGTTTTTTTTCTTGACCTGTTATCAATTGTCTGTCTCTCAATTGCTATTATCAAGTGCTATTTCTTAAAAGTCCTTGCGCATAGGCACAAAAAAAAGCGCTCAAGAAATTGAGCGCTTTTTGTGTTTATTTTTTCGTTTTAATACTTACATTTTTTCACACACATAGCGCTCATAAAATTCAACGGGCAGCGAATTATCATTCCCCTTAGGTTGACTTTCAAGATAAAAACTATGTGCGTTTCGTAAAATCATTTGTGCAAATGAATGATTTTTTTGAAAACCGAAAAGAATTTATCCTGTAAAAACAATAATTCCTTTATTTACAGATGAAAATTGTCAATTTGCACCAATAAACGATAAATCATGGTCTCAGGTTTTTTTGCGCTTTTAGATGATATAGCACTTTTAATGGACGATGTGGCTACCATGGGCAAAGTGGCTGCACAAAAAACGGCTGGCATTTTGGCCGATGATCTTGCCGTAAATGCCGAAAAAGCATCGGGCTTTATCTCTTCAAGAGAATTGCCTGTACTTTGGAAAATCACCAAAGGCTCATTGTTAAATAAAGCAATCATTCTTCCCGTTGCCTTTCTGCTAAGCTACTATTTGCCAATTGCCATTACCGTTATGCTTTTGGCCGGTGGCTTTTATTTGGCATTTGAAGGAGCTGAAAAGATCTACCACTACCTAACCCACTTAAAAGATAAGGCTGTGGCCAAAAAAGAAGTCAAATTATCTGATAAAGAAGTTTTGGCTCAAGAAACCAAAAAGATAAAGTCAGCGGTGTTTATTGACTTTATTCTTTCGGTTGAAATTGTAATTATTGCTTTAAGCACGGTTATGGATGAACCCATTGAAGTACAAATTCCCGTAGTTACCGGTATTGCTTTAGGTGCAACAGTTGGAGTTTATGGTTTGGTTGCCCTTTTGGTAAGAATTGATGATTTTGGCTTAAAGCTCATAGCTGCAAGCGATGGTAAAAAAGGGTTTACCATGAGCCTAGGCACAACATTGGTTAAATCACTACCCATAATTATTAGAAGCCTTACGGTAATTGGAACAGGAGCTATGATCTTAGTAGCCGGTGGTATCTACGTGCATAACCTACATTTTATTCATGATTGGGTGCACAGTTTCCCAAGTATAACAGGCGAGCTTGTGGTTGGTAGTGTTGTAGGAATCATTGCGCTGCTCATAGTGAGTTTGGGTAAAATGATTTTTGGGAAGAAGTAATTAAAACAGTTCGGTTTCCCAGGGTTAACAGTTGATACTATTGTCAACTTTAGTATTTGGCAGCCAGTCCATTATTTTTTTGGATTCTTTAGGTGGCATGCAATTTCCACTTATAAACAGGCGATCAAGTTGAGTTAGTAATTTCACGTTTTCATGAAAAGGTCCAGCAAAATTGCCTTCAAGGTTTAGTTCTTCTAATAAAGGTAGTTTTGATAATCGCTCAAAAGATACAGCATTATTAAATCCACCGCCACAAAGCTCAAGACTCAATCTTTTAAGTGACTTTAGCTTGGTAATACTTTCGGGCAATTCGTTAAACTTAAACCAACTTAGGTCCAATTCTTCTAAATTAAACTTTGAAGCCACGTCAATTGCCTCTTCTACACTTATGTTGTTTCTCTCAAGATTCAAATAAGTCAGGTTAAGATTAGCAATATTTTTGGGAATGGACTCAAGATTCATTCCGCTAAGATCCAACTCTCTAAAACCCTCTATCAATGCCAGATAATCAAAAATATTTTCAAGATCAACTCGTAATGAAGGCGAAAGACGCAAAAAAACCAAGGTTTTAATTTCTGAGAGCGACTTCGGCAATTTTTTATGTTTGTTTCCATACAGATGAAGCTGCTTAATCTTGGTGTATTTGGCTAATCTTTTAAATGCATTATTGAGACTGTAATTTGATTTAAGATTTATTAGCCGCACCGTTTCTAAGTTTACCATTTCAGCAATCTCTTTTGGCAGCTTTTCCGTAATATTAGAAAGCTGTAGCTCTTTAACTGCGGTTGGGTTTTTAAGCGCTTCTTCTAATGTTGTGAATTTTCCATTTTCATGCGCCGAAAGCTGCCCGCCGAGAAATATTAAAAGTATGGCTGATATCATTCCTTTCATAAATGGCAATTTAGTATTTCATAGGTTGATTTAAAACTTAACAAATACTCTATATGTTAGCGCGAAGTGTTAAGTGTATTTTGGAGCTCTGCTCTATTTAACCCAATTCGGTGCAGTGCACCTTTTACACCCTACAATAGAACTAATCTTTCTACACATCTTTTTGCTGATTGATGAGTTCAAATATTTCGAATTGA
>JBMYOR010000207.1:0-5446 GCA_049599535.1 Bacteroidia bacterium
TCCTTTTAAAATTGATAAAGCAACTTCATCATCTTCATTGTAAACTTTTTTGCTCGGAAACTGAGTTTGAAACCAGTCTTTGGTAATTTCAGCACCCAAGCCTGGTGTTTCACTTTCGTGATCAAATTTTACACCGTAAATAGTTGCAAAGTCAGATTTTAAAGAAAGGTAACCCCAAACGGCACCCCATAAACCATTACCACGCATAGGTACTACATAAAACTTTTCGCTAGTTTCAGGATCAGTAAATATGAAAACGGCAAGATTTTTATCATAATCCGCATTGGCTCTTTGCTCTGATTGTTCTGTCTTTAAATCAACATCAAAAGCAACAACACCTTCTTTTTGCTCACCTTCTTTATTTACTACAACTTCGGTAATCAAAGATTTATACGCTTCTTCAACTTCAGCGTTAGTTACACCTTTTTCAAAAGTGTAGTTTACAGTAGATAATATGTTCGACATTTTTTCTACCTTAACGTTGGCTTCACGGGCTTCTTTTGTTGCCTCAGATACCATTGCCAAAAGAACACCACACACAAGGGTGATCAATAAGGCAAAGCCGTACATGTATCCTGTGCTGTTCTTATTTAGTGCCATATGCTAATCTTCTTTTTATGTTTCCTTGTACTATGTAGTAATCAAAGGTTGGCGCAAATACGTTAAAAAACAATATGGCCAACATTATACCTTCAGGGTAGGCAGGGTTTAATACTCTAATTAAAATAGCAAAGAATCCAATTAAAAACCCATATATCCATTTTCCTTTTTCAGTTTGAGCAGCTGTTACAGGATCAGTTGCCATGTAAACCGCACCAAAAGCTAAGCCACCCATTACCCAGTGGTAATAAAAAGGAACAGCCAAAAATGGATTTTCAATTGATGGAGAAAGAGCAACTAAATTTAGTATTACACCCATTACCCCTGCACCAAGCATTACTGACAACATGATCTTCCATGAACCAATTCCGGTCCAGATGAGCATAAAAGCGCCAATGATTATCATAAGGGTCGATGTTTCTCCAATGGATCCTGGAATGGTTCCAATAAACATATCCCACCAACTCCAAACTGATGTTAAAGCATCTACGCCACCTTCGTACCCTAGGGCCAATGCAGTAGCTCCACTTGATCCGTCAACTAAGCCGTCTATCCATACTTTATCACCTGAGATGTAAGTAGGGTAAGCAAAAAATATAAATACCCTTGCGGTAAGTGCTACGTTAAGAATATTCATACCTGTACCACCAAATATCTCTTTACCAATAATTACTGCAAAAGCTGATGCAACTGCAACCATCCAAAGCGGAATAGTAACGGGCATAATTAGCGGAATAAGCATACCTGAAACTAAATAACCTTCAGCAATAGGATGACCTTTAACTTGAGCAACAGAAAATTCAATTGCTAAACCAGTTAAGTAGGCTACAATTACAATTGGTAGTACTTTAATCGCTCCGTAAACAAATTTGCCTATAAAGCCAACATTTGTAAGCTCTGATAATGAGCTGTAAACGATACTTAGTTTTTCTGTTTCTTCTAATGATCCACGGTTAGCTTCGTAAAGCGCATCTGCTAGTGCTGGGTGTACTTCAGAAAGCATGGTAGCTTTTTCCATTATTAAATCAAACGATAGGGCGTTTGAGTTAATACCATTTAATAAGTCAGCGGCAGCGGCCATGAGCGGTGCAAAATGCTGGTCTCCTGCATTCCACATTCCAAAAAGAAGACAAGGTACCATGGCAAGGATTACCATTACCATTGTTCTTTTTGAATCAATACCATCTCTTATATGTACTCGTGTATCGGTAACAGATGCTGGCTGAAACATACCAGTATAAATACCGTCGTATAAACTATGAAGGAAGTGAAAAGTGCTTCCTTTTGAAACTTTTGGCTTTAGGTTGTCAAAGACACCATGTAGCTCATCAGCAATTCTATTTTTAAAATTATCTCCTAACATGATTCAATTTTAATTATCCTTCACTTTCTACAAGGTCAAGCCCGTATCTAATCCAATCAGTAACGGCCTGCTTTGAAGTACAAGCAAATTCGCAAATCGCCATTTCTTCTTCAGCTACTTCATAAATACCAAGACCTTCCATTTGTTCAATATCATTAGCCATAATGGCTTTTAATAGGTAAACAGGATAAATATCCATAGGCAAAACACGTTCGTATTCACCAGTTACAATAAAAGCTCTTTGCTCTCCGTGTGTACTGGTGTTTGCTACAAATTTTGTAGCTCCTTCCATTGACCACGGAAATGCCCTTGACGCACTTGGTCTTTTATAAGTTGGCATAATCCATCCTTGAAACTCAGGATAATCTCTCTCGTGCAGAGCAGTGAGTTGACAATCCCAAAAGCTTAAAAAGCCATTAGCTTCAATTTTGTCGCCAAGTAGTGGGGATCCGCTTATAAAACGAGTACCACCTTCACCCACAATATTATCTTTCGTAAAAGATTCAATATTGCAACCAAGCATAGTTTCGTAGTATTTCCTTACACCAAGTTCAGCACCAGTAACAGCAATTGTTCTTTTGGCATCAAACTTACCTTCAGTAAATACTTTACCTATAGTTAGCACATCTTGTGGGTTAATGTACCATACCACATCACCTTTTTTAATAGGGTCAATGTGGTGAATTTGTACACCTACTGTTCCGCTTGGGTGAGGTCCGTAAAAAGTGTTTTTTTCAACTCCTTGGGCGTTGGCAAAAGTATCGCAAGGTGCTGTGCCACCTTCAAGGTTTAAATGAATTTGGCCATCGGTTAAGATTTTCAACACATCTAATCCGTTCTGAAACTCTTCTGATTTGCCTTGCATTACAAAGTTGTAATCAGGTGCTAGTGGAGCAGAATCGAAACCCGAAATGAAAATTGCTTTTGGCGTATCGCTAGGTCGAGCCGCTTTTGCAAACGGTCTCATTCTTAGCATTGGCCAAGCACCAGATTTGAGAAGCCCTTCAACAACGGCATCTCTATCAAGGGCTGCAATTTCTGTTTTTGTACCAAGATCTTCGTAGCTGATTTCTTTGTCGGCTAGAATTCTTATTTCGAGCAATTTGCGCTTTTCCCCGCGTACGATTTCTACTACTTCACCGCTTACAGGTGAGCAAAACATAGCTCTCTCGTTGTTTTTGTCAAAGTACAACGGAGTACCTGCCTTAACTTCATGACCTTGCTTTACCATTAACTTTGGCTTAATACCAAAATTATTTGAAGGCTTTAGTGCATAAGTAGCAATCTGAGGGGTATCGCCTAAAACTTTAATTGCGCCGCCCTCCAAAATGATGTCGTGACCGCGCTTTAGCTTAATGGTTTTTCCCATTGGATTTTGAATGTTTCTGTTATTAGGTGTAATAATTAAACCCACCAATCGACCGCGAAATTAAAAATTTGCCCCTTAAAACAAGGCTATAAACAATTTATTTGTTAATGACCGTTAAGTATATCACATAAAGGGCATTTTTGCCTGCAATAATTTGATACCAGGTACATGAATTTTCGCATTCTTACCATCATATACATATGTATTCAGTGCGTTGGCTCGGTAAGGGCTCAAACTGTTTACTCCAATTTTATTCATAAAAACAATATTAGATCAGTACAGTTTAAGGGCTTAGACGATAAGCAAGTTTACCCTGTTTTGCAATTGGGTACTAATCAAAAATTAGCACTTGATTTTGATGATCTTGATGGAGAATTGAAAGACTACCAATACACCATTGTGCATTGCGATTATGATTGGACCGAGAGTAACTTAATGCAAAACGAATATATTGATGGGGTTTTTTATGAATACATTATGGACAACGAAACATCATTTAACTCGTATGTGAGTTACACCCATTATCATGTTGAGTTTCCAAACTCTAATTTAAAGCCAAAAATTTCAGGTAATTACGTGCTAAAAGTGTACGGAAATGGCGATGAAGAAGATCTTGTATTAACACTGCGTTTTTTCGTGTATCAAACATCAGTTTCAATAAGAACACAAATTCAAAGGCCAACCTATACTCGGTACTACGATTCGCATCAGGAGCTTGATGTTTGGGTAAGCACGGGGTCATTAAGACCCATAAACGTAAATGAAGATTTTAAAATCCTGTACATGCAAAATGGTAGGTGGGATAATGCAAAATATAATTTAAAGCCGCGCTGGTTTAACGATGGAGTGCTCGATTACAACTACGAAACTGAAAATGTTTTTAAAGCTGGAAATGAATTCAGGTTTTTTGACACCAGAAATGTAAGGTTTGGCGGGCAGCAGATAAAACGGGTGTATCAAGATAGTTTTGGTATTTACAATGCCGAATTATATGCTGAGAAAGACAGGTCTATTGAGAACTATTTGTTTTATCGCGATTTTAATGGATACCCGGTTATTGATGCAGAAGGAGCAGATGGCAATGTAGAAGGAGACTACATTTGGGTGCACGTAAAAGCTTTAGCATCAACTCCAATTGATGGTGGTGTTTATCTTTTAGGTGCATTTACCAATTGGCAGCTTAACAAAAGGTATAAGCTTACTTACAATAAAAAACGGTTGACTTATGAAGGTAAGTTTTTGCTAAAACAGGGCTATTATAATTACTTGTTTGCAAACGAAAAAAACGGGAAACCAAATACCATTGATTTAGAAGGAAGTTTTTATCAAACCGAGAACGATTATCAAGTTTTTTTTTATATGTACTCAGTTGATTTAAATTGTGATTTGCTTATGGGATATACAAAAGTGAATTCGGTTTTTGGTGTTATTAGCACTGTAGATGACGAATAAATTAGGAGAATTGGTTTTTTTTTTTCTTTTACGTCTTAATCAAATTTTTTTATAGATGAAAAACTTAAAATTATTGTGGGTGTTTTTTGCAGCAATGGTTGTGGCATGTACTCATGATGCTGAAAATAGCAAAAAGGAAAACAAGGCGTTATTAGTAAGTGGAACTACCCAAGTGATTATTGGAGAAGAAGTAAGTGGCGTATTAAGTATTACTTATGCTAATATTACCTTGTTAAAAAATGAACTAAAGACTTATTGGGGACTTAGTAACCTTAATAATCTGCGCCTACAATTTAAAGGTAATGCGTATTGGCTTAGTGGAGATGGTGACAAATCGAATGGCGAACATGTTGATTGGTCGATACTAATGGAAAAGCAATTAGATGATATTGTAATGCTAATTGATGGAGGTACTCAAAATTGTACGGCTCGAGAATGCTGTAATGGGTGTAAACTAAATGAAGACAGTGAAACAGAAGGTAATTGTAATTGCACCACGCCAAATCCTAATATACGTTGTGAAGGTGAAACCACCGTATCATGTAAACATTCTGTTAGCACGGGCCTTGGTTCTGATCAAGATTATGTTGATATGGTAAATGCACTTGATTCTGCGAGCTAATAATTCAAAATAAATATTTGTAAAGCCTCAGTTTTTAAAA